>NZ_JBEPBI010000387.1:0-5075 GCF_040299045.1 Streptomyces sp. NPDC001027 | reverse complement strand
GCACCGGACGGCGGCCCCTGCGGCGTCGGACCCCCAGCGGACTTCCCTTTGTCGTGATCGCCCACCGTCACGTTCCGTTCCTCCCCGGCGGCGCATGAAGGCACGGGCCTGGGTACTCGCGGTCCATGAGAATCAGCGTTCTGGACGTGGGGTCGAACACCGTGCGACTCGTGGTCGCCGACGCGGCGGGCGGAGTTCCGCTGCCGGTGCACACGGCCAAGTGGCGGCTGCGGCTGTCCGAGCAGGTCAAGCCCGGTGACCCCATTCCGGACGGGGCCGTGGAACGGCTCGTGCAGGCGGTCGCCGCCGCGGCCCGGACCGCGGACCGGTGGGGGGCCGCGGGGCCGCTCGCCTTCGCCACCGCCGTGGTCCGCGCCGCCCCCAACCGGCGGGAGGTGCTGCGCACGGTCCGCGCGCGCAGCGGCGTCGCGCTGTCCACCCTGCCGGGCGAGGTGGAGGCGGAGCTGACGTTCCTCGGCGCCCGGCGCTGGATGGGCTGGCGGTCGGGGCCGCTCGCCCTGCTGGACATCGGCGGCGGCTCCTTCGAGGTGGCCTTCGGCCGGGGCCGGCTGCCGGACTTCGTCGTCTCCCTGCCGTTGGGCGCGGCCCGCCTCACCCACGACCTCTTCGCGGACCAGGACCCGCCGTCCCCCGAGCTCCTGCGCGCGGCGCGCCGCCGGATCCGTCACCAGCTCAGGGACGTGGCCGCCCGGATCCGCTGGGAGGGCCCGCGCACCGCGGTGGCCACCTCCCGGACCTTCCAGCAGCTCGGCCGGCTGTGCGGGGCGCCGCCCGGGCGGCACGGCCCGTTCATGGACCGCACCCTGCGCCGCGACGACCTGCGCAAGGCCGTCGACACGCTGGCCGCCCTGCCCTCGGCCGAACGCGCCCGGCTGCCCGGCATCTCCGCGCCGCGCGCCGCGCAGAGCCTGGCCGGCGCGGTGATCGGGCACACGGCGATGAAGCTCACCGGGCTCTCCACGCTCACCGTCTGCCCCTGGGCGATCCGTGAGGGCGTCATGCTGCGGCATCTGGAGGACGGCCCGGCCTGGTGGGCGGAGGTCACCGGGCTCGCCGACGACGCGGACGCGGCCCCGGAGCCGATCCCGCTGCGCCTCGCGAAACACTGACACCGACACACCGACACCCGCACTGCCCCCGACACCGGCGCCGACCGGCGGAAGGAAGCCACCGTGCCCGACGACGAGCAGCGCCCCGACACCGGTCAGGACCGCCCCCGGACCGCTCTGGAGGAGGTCATCCAGGAGATAGAGGACGCCGAGACCCGCGTCGACGACCCGCAGGGCGAGCACTCCCGGCGCAGGGGCCAGGCCGCTGACGCTCTCACCGCCGACCGGCGCGCCCAGGAGGAGTCCCGGGGCGACTGACCCCGCGGACCGCGCCCCTCGGCCGGCCGCCGGGCGGCGCAGCGCCTCTCCTGCGCCGGACCGCAGACCGAGGGGTGTTTCCGCCGACCGCTGGGTACCCGGCCCGCATGGCACTCGACCTCGCAGGACCGCCGCTGCCGGACCCCCGGGGCCCGGTCTCCACGGCCGTCCGCGCCTATCTGGAGAACGCCGGCCCCCTACCGGCGGACGAGGCGGCGGCGTCCGCCTCCCCGTACGGCGACGACCTCCAGCTGGCCCTGTACCTCTGCTACGAGCTGCACTACCGAGGCTTCGCCGGGGTGTCCCCGGACCGCGAGTGGGATCCGGCGCTGCTGCGGGTCCGGGCCGCGCTGGAACACCGCTTCCTGACCGCCCTGCGCACGGACACACCCGTCCACGACTCCCTGGACGAGGCACTTGCGGAGATCCTGGTGGAGCCCGTCGAGGGCACGGGCGTCAGTCACTTCCTCGCCGCCGAGGGCGAGCTCTGGCAGCTGCGAGAGTACGCGGCCCAGCGCTCCCTGTACCACCTCAAGGAGGCGGACCCGCACGCGTGGGTGCTCCCGCGGCTGTGGGGCCGGGCCAAGGCGGCCATGGCGGCGGTGGAGTTCGACGAGTACGGCGGCGGCCGGCCCGAGCGCGTGCACGCCCGGCTCTTCGCGGACCTGATGGCGGACCTGGGGCTGGACACCGGCTACGGCCGCTACCTCGACGCGGCGTGCGCGCAGACGCTGGCCGTGGTCAACATGATGTCCCTGTTCGGCCTGCACCGGTCGCTGCGGGGCGCGCTGGTCGGCCACTTCGCGGCGGTGGAGATCACCTCCTCGCCCGGTTCACGGCGGCTCGCGCAGGCGATGCGCCGCGCGGACGCCGGCCCCGCCGCCGTCCACTTCTACGACGAGCACGTCGAGGCGGACGCCGTCCACGAGCAGGTCGTGCGCCACGAGGTCATCGCCGGCCTGCTCGAGGAGGAGCCCCGCCTCGCGGCCGACGTCGCGTTCGGCGTCGACGCGACCGGGATGCTGGAGGACCGTCTCGGCGAGCGCCTGCTGGCCGCCTGGCGCTCCGGCGAATCCGCCCTGCGGATCCCGCTGCCCGAGCGGGAGACCGCCCGCGCCTCCTGACCGGCCCCGCGTCGGCGCCGCCGACGCCCCCGGACGACGAGAAACGACCCGAAACGCACGAGAAGCGACGAGAACGAGAGGCCGGTGGTCGCCCATGTCGAACTCCCCCGCCGACGAGCCCTGCCGGATCAGCGTCCGACGCCGTGGGCCGCTGCTCGTCGAAGGCCCGGTGGAGGTGGAGTTGGAGGACGGCACCACCGCCTCCTCCGACCGCTTCCGGGTCGCTCTGTGCACCTGCCGGCGCAGCCGCCGCTATCCCTGGTGCGACACCAGCCACCGGGACCGGGAGCGCTCCTGAGCCATGCCCGCGGGCGGCGTCCGGCACGGCCGACGCGCGGCCCGGTCGTATACACGAAAAGCCCGGAGGCCGGCGGCAGCCCCACACCGCCTGTCCGGCCTCCGGGTACGAGATCACAGCGGTCCCGCGCCAGGGGCTCGCACTCCCCACTTCACGAGCCTGCCCTCGGTGTCCACGGGGACCACGTGATCCCGGTCCTCAGAACGCGAAGAGGCTGCTCTCGGCAGCGTTCTTCACGCACTCGTTGGCGAAGGTGTGGGCGAAGGCCATGCGTCGGCCCTGCCACACGCCGTCCACGGTGACGACCACCGGGTCGTACTGCCTGGTGCACACGGCGTGGCCGGGGCCGGCCAGGAGCTCCGGGTCGCCGCCGGCGGCGCGCAGTTCGGCGCAGGCCGACGCGGCGGCCGGATGGGTGCCGGAGGGCGTCGGAGCGCAGCTCAGGGTGACGGCCCGGGCAGCGTTGGCGGTGGCCGCGGTCTCTCCGTGGCCCACGGTCAGCACGAGTGCCGACGGGGCGTACAGGGAGGTCGGCGCTGCGGCCGGGGCGGCGACCGCGGATCCGGTGAGGGATCCGCAGACGGTTGCGGCCGTGAGGCCGAGGGTCGCTGCCCAGCGCGCGGTGTTCCGCATCGTGTGCATCCTTCCGCTCGATTCGGGGGTGTGCCGGTCCGACTCGGTCGGCGCCGAACGCGGCGAGCGCGAGTCTGCCGAGTCCGTCGCCGAATCTCACATCGACCCCATGGGTTTCGGTAACCTTGTGTGTTGAATCAGTGGCGTGAAGTCACTAAATTCGAACGTTCCAACGCCGAAAACAAGCGCTTCATGATCCCTTCGATCAGTTCGATGACCGGTTCTCATAGCTTCGTTAATCGGCCTGAAACATTCCGCTAGCGGCCCCGGCACCCCCGACGGGCGTCCCCCGGCGCCCCGACGATCTTTCCGACCCGCCGGTAGGGTCGCCCCCGCGGCGCCCGCGCCCGGGCGACGGCGCGACGGGACGGGACGCCCGGACCAGCGGGACGAACGGGACGACGAGAGACGGGACGCACGCATGGCCAAGCACTGGGGGGACTTCCAGTACGAGATCTATCTCAACGGGACGACCGGCGCGGTCCCCCGGCTGCCCACCGACCTGACCCGGCTGGAGGAGCTCGTCGAGCGGCGGCTCGCGCCGGGGCCGGTCGGCTATGTCTCGGGCAGCGCGGGTGACGGCAGCACGGCGCGGGCCAACCGGGCGGCGCTGGAGCGCCGCCGGATCGTCCCGCGCATGCTGCGCGACGTGCACGAGCGGGACCTGTCGGTCGAGGTGCTGGGCCGCACGCTGCCCGCGCCGCTGGCGCTGGCGCCGGTCGGCGTGCTGTCGATCATGCACCCGGAGGCGGAGTCCGCGGCGGCCCGGGCGGCGGCGGCACACGGGGTCCCGTACATCCTGTCGTCGGCCTCCAGCACCCCGATGGAGCAGGTGGCCGAGGCGATGGGGGACGCCGAGCGGTGGTTCCAGCTGTACTGGTCCAAGGACCGTGAAGTCACCCGCAGCTTTCTGGACCGGGCGAGGGCGAGCGGCTTCACGGTGCTGGTCGTCACCCTCGACACCCCGATGCTGGCCTGGCGGCCCCGCGACCTCGACCAGGCCTATCTGCCGTTCCTGCACGGCGTGGGCACCGCCAACTACTTCACCGACCCCGCCTTCGCGGCAGGTCTCGCCCGGCCCGTGCACGAGGACCCCGACGCGGCGGTGACGCACTTCGTGAGCCTGTTCGCGGACCCCGGCAAGACCTGGCCGGACCTGGCGTTCCTGCGGGAGCACTGGGACGGCCCGATCGTGCTCAAGGGCGTGCTGCACCCCGACGACGCCCGACTGGCGGCGGACGCCGGGATGGACGGCGTGGTGGTCTCCAACCACGGAGGCCGGCAGGTGGCCGGCTCGGTGGCGGCCGCCGACGCGCTGCCCCGGGTGGCGCGGGCGGTCGGCGACCGGCTGAGCGTGCTGTTCGACAGCGGGGTGCGCACCGGCGACGACGTCTTCAAGGCCCTCGCCCTCGGTGCGCGAGCGGTGCTGCTCGGCCGACCCTACGTCTACGGGCTCGGCCTGGACGGACAGTCCGGCGTCGACCACGTGATCCGCTGCCTGCTCGCCGAGTTCGACCTCACGCTGGCCCTGTGCGGCCACCGCGTCCCCACGACCGTCGGCCCCGAGGACCTGGTCGAGGAGGCCGGCTGACGGCCGGGGCGGGCCCGGGCGGACCGGGGCTCAGACGGCCC
>NZ_JBEPBI010000386.1:0-5090 GCF_040299045.1 Streptomyces sp. NPDC001027 | reverse complement strand
CGGAGCCCTGCCGCGGCCGGGGTCACCGTCGTGCGCGCCGCCGGCCGGTCCGCTCCCCGCTGCCCGTTCCGGGCCCGGTCGTTGGGATCTGGCTGTTGCTGATAGCCGCGCATACCGCCCTCGTCGTGGTTGCCGAACCGCCGGTCAGGATCGTCCCTGTAGGTGGGGTATACCGGCACGGCCCCGGACCCGCCCAGGTCCGAAAGGGCACCAGAAGGGGCACCGGCGATACGACACGCACGGGGAGTGGGGTGGCGCCGTCTCATGTCACGCCGGCAGGGGTGTGTCAATTTCTCGACAGGCTGCGACACGCTTCTGCAGCGGTCGCGCTGACACTGCCGAACAGCATCGGGGTGAAACCCACTCGACCCGCTCAACCCAGTGACGAGATCATGGACAGATGCCGTCGACCGAACCAGCAGCCCGCCAGCTTCAGGATCGTGCCGTTCTCTGGAGAATGGGCGAGATCTGCGCAACCGACGTCGTCGCTGCTGCCTGTGATGCACTCGTCGCCGGCCTCGACAGTCCCGCCCTGCGGATCTTGGCCGCGTGCACACGCGCGGAGGCGGACTACGACGTCCCCGACCTCCTTCCCCCGGCACTCGACGAACTGGGCCTCACCTTCCACCCGGCGGACAGCGTCGCCGGACAGGAAGCCGCCGCACGAGCACTTGTCGCCCGGATGCTGGCCGGCGAGCTGACGCCACGCCAGCTGGCCTTCCGGATCCACGGTCGTTTCGGCCACGAGCTGCCTATGGTCGCAGCAATCGCCAACCTGGACGACGACTACGACGTCTCTGAATACGGCGGGAGAACAGAAGCGCAGATCGACGCCGAGGTCACGGCCGAAGCGCACCGCCTCGCCCAGCACCCGTGTGTTCCAACCGAACCCACGGGTCCACCGACCTGAAGCAGACCGGTAAACCCATGGGTCCAGGCTGAAGGTCTTTCGGTCTCCTCGAACCCGCGGGGATCATGGCCCTGCAGTCCTGACGGGGGCCACCGCTTCGTCTTGCGTCGCCCGGACCATTGATCTTGATCGATTGCACGAGGACCACCGCTGTGGAGGCACAACAGTGATAACCGTTGCCCTGGCCTACAACCCGGTCATGCTCGGACTGCGGTTCATACTCGAACTGGCTGCCCTGGGCTCCTTCGCGTTGTGGGCCTGGCGGACAACGGCGTCCCCGTGGCGCTGGATCCTGGTCGTCGCCGTACCCGTCGTCATCGGCTGGGCATGGGGAACCTTCGCGGTCTCGGGCGACGAGGCGCGTTCCGGGGACACCGACGTGGAGACTCCTGGCCCGGTGCGGTTGGTGCTCGAACTCGCGGTCTTCTTCGGAGCTGTGGCTGCGTTGCACGCGGCTCGAATGCGGCGCACCGCGATCTGGGGCCTGACGATTCTGGTCCTCTTCCACGTCGCCTCGTACGACCGGATCTGGTGGCTGCTCACCCATTGAACTCAGGCCGAGATCCGACGGCCCCCGGCCGCAGTCGCGACGATCGTCCCGCTCACCGAGTCCGCCCAGGCTCGCTGACGGGCAATCACCGCACCGCATCTCGTCGCCTGGTCAGAGCCGGTGCCCGCCTCCCGCCCGGCGAGACCGAGTCGTTCAAGGCGGCGTGGGGAGGCGGCAAGGTCTCCGGCGCGGGCAAGCGCCGGGCCCGCCGGTGAGTCTCTTCATGCCGGGCGACGGCGGCTGACCTCACCCGAGTCGTCGTCCGCCGCGGCCGCGGCTCCGCCCCGTGCGGTCGGCGGCGCGAGCCGGACCGCCGCGCCCTCCACCAGCTCCAGGTCGGCCTTGGTGTGGCCGATGGCTGCGTCGAGGAGGAGGGACACCAGCGGGTCGCCGGTGTGCGTGCGGCGCAGCCGGGTCAGCCCGGCGAGTTCGGAGAGGTAGGTCTGGCGCTGCGCCGCGACGAACTCCTCCAGCGCTTCGGCGCCGAGCGCGCAGGCGCCGAACAGCTTCAGGAAAAGCTCGTCACGGAACCCGCTCGTGCGCACCCATGCACTGGTGGCCCAGTCCCGCACCTCCTGCTGCCCGGCCGGGGTGAGTCGGTAGAGGGTCTTGTCGGGCCGGTCCGGTTGGGCCACCTGGGACCGGGTGACGAAGCCGTCGCGGACCAGCCGGTCGAGGATCTGGTACAGGTGGCCGATGTTGAGGCCGCCCCACTGCGGGCCGATGGCCTCTTCGAAGCGGCCCTTGAGCTCGTACCCATGACTCTCGCCCTCGGTCAGCAGGGCGAGCACGGCGTGGTGCAGCGGCAATTTACACACCTCCTGGATTGTGACAATGTACCGCTGCATTGCCACAATGTAGGAGGACCGTCAGTGGGTGTGAGGTTAAGGGGCGTGACTCGCCGGTATCCGGGGCTGGTCGCCCTGGACGGCGTCGATCTGGAGATCGGCGACGGCGAGGCGGTCGCGGTCACCGGCCCGTCGGGTTCGGGGAAGTCCACCGTGCTGCACCTGGTCGGCGGCATGGATCGGCCGGACGAGGGGGCGATCGAGGTGGACTACGTGGAACTGACGGCCCGCCGACTGGATGCGCACCGGCGCAGGATCGGGTTCGTCTTCCAGCGTTTCCACCTGTTGCCCGCGCTCACCGTGCTGGACAACGTCCTCGCGCCCGTGCTGCCCCGCAGGGTGGACTTCGACCGGCGGGCCCGCGCCATGGAACTCCTGGGAGCCGTCGGCCTCGCCGCCCGCGCCGACGCCCTGCCGTCCGAACTCTCCGGCGGCCAGCAGCAACGGGTCGCGACAGCAAGGGCATTGATCAACCGTCCGGGCGTCCTCCTCGCGGACGAGCCGACCGGCAACCTCGACAGCGCGACCGGGCGGGAGATCATCGATCTCCTGCTCTCCCTGCGCGAGCGCTACGGCATGACCCTGCTGCTCACCACCCATGACCCCGAGGTCGCCGTGAGCTGCGACCGGATCGTCCGGCTGCACGACGGTCGGATCGTCGCCGACGAGCGAATAGCCCCCGACGACGACGTGTTCGACCGGCTCGGAGGCCTGCGCCCGTGATCACCATGATCCTGTCCCAGCTGTGGCGCCGCCGCTCCCGCGCCTTGGCGCTCGCCTCGGGCATCCTGGTCGCCGCCACCAGCTTCACCCTGCTCACCGCGACGGTCACCACCAGTCAGGCCCGCACCACCGGCCTCGTCGAGGAGAGCTCCCGCTCGGCCTACGACATCCTGGTCCGTCCGCCGGGCGCCGGCAGCGCCGTCGAGAAGGAGCAGGGCCTGGTCGAGGCCAACTTCCTGTCCGGCGTGTTCGGCGGCATCACCCTCGGCCAGTACGAACACATCAGGTCCCTCGCCGGGATCGAGACCGCCGCACCGGTCGCCAACATCGGCTATCTCATGGTGCAGAGCACGGTCCCTGTCGACGTGTCCGCCTTCCGCGACAGCGATGCGCCCGCCCAACTCCTGCGCCTCACACCGACGCTGCAGGCCGGACTGAGCAGTTATCCGATGGCCGACCAATACGTCTACCTGACCCGCAAACCGATCGTCACGTACGAGAAGTGGAACGAGGCCGACAACACCTGGCCCGAACTCCAGCACGAGATCGACGGCGACAAGAAGTACGCGGTGTGCTGGTTCTACAACGAGGACAAGAAGGGGGACACATTCGACAGCCTGGGGGAGCGGCTGCCCCAGCCGCTGTTCGTGTGGAACCCCGTCCCCAAGACGGCCTTCACCCCCGACGCCCGCTCCCGGATGACCTGCGTACCGGGCGACGGCAAGGCCACGGCGCAGATCCCCGTCGCCTACCCGGTGCTCCTGTCGGCGATCGACCCGGCCGCCGAGGACCGGCTGGTCGGTCTGGGCGGCGCGGTCACCTCGGGCCGGATGCTCACCGACGAGGACAAGCCCTTCTGGGGGCCCGACGCCTTCGACCTGAACCCGGTGGAGTCCGAACGGCAGCACGATTACCAGGTCCCCGTCATCCTCAGCAGTCGTACCCTCACCGCCGGCGCCCTGAAGGCCACCGTCCAGCGGCTCGACGTCGCCGATCCCGCCGCCCTGCCCGCCGAGCTGGCCAGCCCCAAGGCCCACGACTACGTCAACGGCCTGCACGGCAGCGCCGCAGGCGAGGTGACCGCCGACCTCGACGCCGGCTTCCGCACCATCACCAGTGGCGACGACTTCGAGGTACCCCTGTACTGGACCGCCGGCCCCGTCGACTACCGCGCCACCGAAGACGGTCTCACCGCGCGGACCCGCTCCGCCCAGCCGCGCGACATGTGGCGGACCAACGTCGAGGACGACCTGGTGCCGAACGTCCCGGAGGAGAACACCGGCACTCAGTTCCGTGAGGTCACCGCCCATGCATCGACCGACTGCATGGCCTTCAAGACGTGCGTGGGCAAGGACGCCGGGCGCGGCCCGACACCGGTCCTGAACATCGTCGGCCGCTACGACACCGACAGACTGCGCGGCTTCTCCGCCCTCGCCCAGGTCCCCCTGGAGACCTACCGCTCCCCGCAGGTCACCGGTGCCGACGCGGCCTCCCGGGCCGCCCTCGGCAACCAGCCGCTGCGCCCCGACCGCAACCTCGGCGGCTACCTCAGCCCGCCGCCCACCCTGCTCACCACGCTCGACTCGCTCTCCGTCATCACCCACAGCCGCAGAAAGCCCACCGCGCAGGAGAAGGCACCCGTCAGCGCCATCCGCATCCGGGTGGCGGGAGTGACCGGCGTGGACCCCGCCTCCCGCGCCCGCGTCAACTCCGTCGCCGGGCAGATCCGCACCGCCTACCCCGGACTCCAGGTGGACGTCACCGTCGGCAGCTCGCCCGCCCCGCAGACCGTGGCACTGCCGGGAGGCGTCAAGGTGACCGAGTACTGGGTCGCCAAGGGCGTCGCCCTGAAGATCCTGCGGGCCGTGGACGCCAAGAGCGCGGTGCTGTTCGGACTGGTCCTGGTGGTCTGCGGACTCTTCCTCGCCCAGGCCGCCCTGGCCTCCGTACGCTCGCGCCGCACCGAGATCGGCACGCTGCGCTGCGTCGGCTGGAGCGCGTCGGAGATCCTCCGGCTGATCCTCGGCGAACTCGAGGTGATCGGGCTGGCCGCGGGCAC
>NZ_JBEPBI010000385.1:0-5141 GCF_040299045.1 Streptomyces sp. NPDC001027 | reverse complement strand
GGCGTGGCGGGGCGGGCCGCGTGCTGGGAGTCGCGCCGGGCCCCCGGGCCCGGGGCGGGGCGGGGCGGGGGCGGGTTCCGCTCTGGGGCGCCGCCGGCCCCCCCCCCGGCCGCCGGGGGGTGCGCACCGCCCCCGTCCCCACGGTGCGGTGCGCCACGGGCCGCCGTCCGGTCATCCCGTGGACGGCGACCCGGGTCAGTCGGGCCCCGGTCCGGGCCCGGAGGGGTTCCGCGGCGGGTCGCCGCCCGGACGGGGGACGAGACCGAGGGTCGGCAGCACGGCGGCCTCGACGAAACGCAGCAGGTACTCCTGGTCCGCGTACTCCCCGTCGACGACCGGACGGGCCCGGATCACCCCGAACATCTGCGCCGGGACGTACTCCAGCGCCGGGTGGTCACCGGCGATCTCGCCGCGTTCCACCCCCCGCCGCAGGATCTCCCGGAGCGCGTCGATCTCCGGGGCGACGATCGCCTCGCGCAGCGCGCGGGCGAGCTCCTGGTCGCCGGTGACCGCGTGGCCGAGGGCCTGCATCAGCTCGGTGTCGTGGGTGGACCAGCGGCCCGCGGCCCGTGCGGCCTCGCGCAGGTCGCCGGCGAGCGTGCCGGTGTCGATGCCGGTCAGCCGGGCCTGACGGCGGGAGCGCAGGGCGGCGACGACGAACTGCGGCTTGGTCCTCCACTGGCGGTAGAGCGTGGACTTGCTGCAACGGGTGCTCGCCGCGACGCCCTCCATGGTGACGGCTTCGTAGCCGCACTCGCGGACCTGGTCGAGGACGGCGTCGAAGAACTCCTGTTCCCGCTCCGGCGTGATCTTCGAGCGGCGCGTGGCGGCGGCCGACTCCGGCCCGTCCGCGGCCTGCGACGTCATCTGCTCTCCCCCTCGCTTCTCTTCCGCTCGGCGCGCCCGTCCGAGGGCGCTGCGGGCCTCTGATCGGGCCCGGTCTCCAGTGTGGCGCACATCAATCGATACGCCAGTGTACCGGTACGCGCTCGTATCGGTACACTGGCGTATCGGTACGACATCGTATCGATGGTGCATGCACGAGCCGCCGCCCGGCAGCACCGCCTCACACGCACCACCGTCAGCGAAGGGGCCGGGGGATGAATGCCCGCACCGAGCCTGCAGAAGCGGAGCCGGTCACACCGGCGAGGCCGCCCGTACTCCGAGAACTCCTGCTCGTCGCGGGTCTCTTCGCCGTCTACAAACTCGGCCGGCAACTGGCCGCGGGTCACACCGGCGAGGCCTTCCGCGACGCCCGGGACGTGTGGCACGCCGAGCGGTGGCTGCATCTGCCCGGCGAGGGCACGGTGCAATCGCTCCTGCTGCACGGCGACGGCCTGGCCGAAGCCGCGAACGCCTACTACGCGACCGTCCACTTCCCGGCCGCCCTCGCCTTCCTGGTCTGGCTGTACCTGCGGCGCCCGGCGCACTACACCTGGGCGCGGCGCACGCTGGCCGCGGTGACCGCCGCCGCCCTGGTGCTGCATCTGACGTTCCCGCTCGCCCCGCCGCGGATGCTGGCGGCGACGGGCCTGGTGGACACCGCGCGCGTGTACGGACCGTCCGTCTACGGCCCCCCGCAGACCGACCACCTCTCGAACCAGTTCGCGGCGATGCCCTCGCTGCACTTCGGCTGGGCGCTGATGACGGCGATCGGCCTGATCGTCGCCACCCGGTCGCGATGGCGGTGGCTGTGGCTGCTGCATCCGCTGCTCACCCTGCTGGTGATCGTGGGCACCGCCAACCACTACTGGCTCGACGCGATCGCCGCGGCCGCCCTGCTCGGTGCGGCGCTGGCGCTGATCCCCGCGCCCCGGCGCACGGTCGGCACGGCCGCCGCGGGCGGACCCGGCGCGCGCGCCCTCGTCCCGGCCGAGCAGCCGGCCCTCGCCGGAGCGGGCCGATGAACGCCACCCTGGTCGCCGTCGTCCTCTCCCTGTTCTCGGCCGTCGCCTACGCCGCCGCGGCGGTCGCCCAGGAACGGCTCGCCGCCCGGCACCCCGGCTCGGGCCTGGTCCGTCTGCTCGGCAACGGGGCCTGGTGGTGCTCGGTGGGGCTGAACGCCGCCGCCGCACTGCTGCACGTCGTGGCCCTGAAGTACGGCCCGCTCACCGTGGTGCAGCCGCTCGGCGCGCTCACCCTGGTGGCGGCGGTGCCGATGGGCGCGCGGGCCGCGGGACGCCGGGTCGACGCCGCCGAGTGGCGGGGCACCGCCCTCACCCTGGCCGGCCTGGCCGCCATCCTGGTCACGGCCTCGGGGCCGGCCCCCGAGGACGTCCTGAGCGGGCCGGAGGCGGTGGCCGTGGCGGGGGCGACGGCCGCGCTGATCGGGCTGCTGGCCCGGCGCGGCGCCCGTCCCGGGTTGCGGCACGCGACCGCGTCCGGCTTCGCCTCGGGCGTCGCCTCGGCGCTCACCCAGACGGTGACGGTGGCCGCGACGGACCGGTCGGGCTCGTTGCTGAGCATGCAGGTGATCGGGGTGGCGCTGCTGGTCGCGGCCTTCGCGACGGGCGGACTGCTGCTGTCGCAGACGGCCTACCGGGACGGTCTCGGCGCTCCGCTCGCGATGGTGACGCTGGCCAACCCGGTGGCCGCCGCGGCGATCGGCCTCGCACTGCTCGGCGAACGGCTCCAGGGCGGGCTCGCGGGGATCCTCCTCGCCCTCGCGGGGGCCGCACTCGCGGGGCGGGGCGTGGTGCTGCTGTCTCGGGCCGCGCCGCAGCCGGCGGCCGACGCGGAGGCGGAGCACCCCGTGGCGGCGGTGCTGGCCCTGCTGCCGGAGACGGCGTCCGCCGAACCGGCGCTGCTCCCCCGGCCGACGACCGGCCCGGAGCACCTCACCCCGCTGTAGCGCGGGAACGGGTGGCGTCCGCCCTTCGGGAGGGCGCCACCCGTGCGCGCCGGGTGTCAGCCGAAGCCGCGCGCGTCCTGCTTGAGCGCGGTGTCCACGGTCAGGGCCGTGGCGACGACGAGGCTCAGCAGCGGTTCGGGCAGCTGGTAGTGGATCTGCAGGACGTAGTTGTCCGCCGTGGTGAACATCGTCTTGGCGAGGCCTTCCCAGGTCTTGGTGATCCGGGCGACCTCGTTGCCGGCGTGGTCGACGATCGCGAAGTTCCACGCCCGCCAGTTCTCCGCCTTGATCGCGCCGACCTGAGCGCCGTCGGCGTTGATCGCGAAGTTGATCTTCCCGAAGACGTTCTGCTGGACGATCTCGCCGACCGGCTGTCCGTCGGGACGGGTCACGAGCACCCGCGACTTGAAGATCTTCGCCGGCCGGGTCAGCAGCAGCACCGGCCGACCGTGGGCGTCGCGGATCTCCAGTCGGTGCGTCAGGTACTGGTCGATGCTGCCGAAGAAGCGCACGATCTTGCGCAGCACGCTCTGGCCGACCTGGACCACCGAGCCGAGCTGGTTGCCCTGCTGGTCCATCACCTTGTACTCGTTGGTGAGCTCGATCAGCTTCGCCTTCTGGTTCACCACCAGCACCGGCTCGCTGAACAGGGTGCCGCCGCCGAGGCCGCTCGGCGTGACCCCGGCCTGCTGCTGCACCTGACGCTGGACCCGGGCGTCGGGCCCCGCCTGCTGCGGTATGTGCGGGGCGGGGCCGCCCTTGCCCTCGGCGTGCGTCTGGTCGGTCCACTGGGCGCCGTCCCAGTAACGCAGGGTCTGGGCCGCTCCGTGCGGATCGGGATACCAGCCTGCGGGTGTGTTCGAATGCGTGGTCACCGGGGCACACTATCCCGAGCCCGCCGGGACCTGACCAGCGCCCGCGATGCGGCGTTCATCGCCCGTTTCACCGCGTCCCGGGCCCCGGCCGCGGCCGGCGCCCGGACCTCGGTCACCGCGTGACGATCGCCGGGTCGCTCACGCCCGGCCGCCCGTTCTCCACATGTCCGGCGAACCGCCTGAGGAACGCCGGATCGGCGGCGGACGTGACGGTCAGGTCGTACCATCGCCGGCTCGCCCGCAGGTCCACGGTCCGCCGCAGGACGGCGCCGGGCCGCACCCGCACGGTCGTCGCCGGGCGGCCGTACCCGTCGGCCACCCTCAACTCCACCGTGCCGGAGCCCCGGTGGGTGAACGTCAGCTCGACGTCGTCGCCGACGTGCCGTGCGCTCACCTCGGGTCCGGCCGTCCTCCCCCGCCCCTTGAAGACGCGCAGGAAGCCGTTCGGGCCGTGCACGGTCAGATCGTGCGAGCCGCCCGAGTCCGCCGCGTTCCAGGCGCCCGAGACGGTCGCGCCCGCCCCGGTGGTGTAACTCCACGGCCCGTCCCCCCGGTTGCCGGACGTGACGAGGAACGCGGCGCCCGCCCCGGTCCCGGAGGCGAAGCGGAGGGTGAGGGTCCCGGCGGCCGGGTCGGCCGAACCGTCCACGCACGGCGCGTACTTGAGCGGCCGGGTGGGTCGCGTGCCGGGCTCCTGCTTCGGCAGGACGGGGCGGGCCGGCGGGGTCGGCACGTAGTCGGGGTGACGGATGCGGTCCGGGGGCGCGTAGCCGCCGGTCGCCGGCAGGACGACCCGCCGGGCGTCCTTGCGGGAGAAGTCGAACGCGGCGGTCAGGTCGCCGCAGACCGTGCGCCGCCAGGGCGAGATGTTCGGCTCGTGGACGCCGAAACGGCGCTCGACGAACCGGATGACCGAGGTGTGGTCGAGGGTCTCCGAGCAGACGTAACCCCCCTTGCTCCAGGGGGAGACGACGAGCATCGGGACACGCTGGCCGAGTCCGTAGGGTCCTGCGACATGGCCGCTGTCGCCCGTGAAGAGGTCGGGCCCGACGTCGACCGTCGAGCGGCCCCGCTGCGCCGAGGCCGGCGGGAAGGGCGGGACGACGTGGTCGAAGAACCCGTCGTTCTCGTCGTAGGTGACGAACAGGGCCGTCCTCGCCCATACCTCGGGGTCGGCGGTGAGCGCGTCGAGGACCTGCGAGACGTACCAGGCGCCGTAGTTGGCGGGCCAGTTGGGGTGTTCGGTGAAGGCCTCCGGCGCGACGATCCAGGACACCTGCGGCAGCTTCCCGCCCAGCACGTCCGCCTTCAGCAGGTCGAAGTAGCCCTGGCCCGCTCGCGCGTCGGTGCCCGTGCGGGCCTTGTCGTACAGCGGGTCGCCGGGCTTCGCGTTCTGGTACTGCGTGAAGTAGAGC
>NZ_JBEPBI010000384.1:0-5152 GCF_040299045.1 Streptomyces sp. NPDC001027 | reverse complement strand
TGCGCCTCGAACAACCCCGGAAGCGTGCCCCCTTCGACCCCCACCGCCGTGTCGTTCCACTCCACCAGAACACGCCGACGCTCAACCGCGTCCAGCACCTCGACCGCACCCAGCGCGACCTCCGGACCACCCTCCAGCGCCACCTCCAACGCTGACACCAAGCCCTCGACGGCCCTGCCCACCAGCGCGACGACCGCCATCGGGTCGACGGGCGCGACGGCGTCCACCGCCGTGCGGATGGCTCGTCCGTTGTCGTCGACGTTCACCGCGAGCGGGTAGTTGGTGGCGTCCCGGGAGAGCAGGGTGCGGATCCCGCCCGACTCGCTCTCGGCCGGTTGCTGTGTTGCCGCCGCTTGGTCGTCCGACTGGTCGGCGGCGTGGCGGTAGTTGAGGAAGGAGGTGAAGAGCGGTGCGCCGCCGGTGAGTCCACTGGCCTGCTGGGCCAAGGCGAGCGGCGCGTTCTCGTGTTCGAGGAGCTGCGCCAGCTGGCCGCGCATCGCGGACACCGCGTCCAGGACTCCGAGTTCGTCCGTGCGCACCCGTACCGGGAGCGTGTTGATGAAGGGGCCGGGGACACGTTCGGCGCCGGCTCCGGCGTTCATCCGGCCGAACAGGACCGTGCCGAACACGACGTCGTTCCGGCCGCTGACCGCGCCGATCACCCGGGCCCAGGCGACATGCATCAGGGTCGCCACGCTGGCACCCAGCCGGCGTGACACAGAGCGCAGCCGCGCCTCCAGTTCGGGAGCCAGCGCCTGGGAGGCGCGTTCGGCCTCGGCACCGACGCCGCGCACGTCCGTCAGGCCGTACGGAGCCGTCGGTTCGGTGACGTCACCCAGCAGCTCGGCGAAGAAGCGTTCGTGCTCCGCGCGCGGGATGCCGCCGCGGACCTGCGCCACGAAGTCGCGGAACGGCAGCGGTTCCGGTAGTTCGTCGGCGCGGCCGGTGAGGAAGGCGTGGATCTCGTCCAGCAGCACCGACAGCGCGGTGTGGTCCTGCACCATGTGGTGCACCCGCACCAGGCCGAGCTGGCGGCCGTCCGGTCCGGCGGCCGTGTGCAGCTCGACCAGAGGTGCCCGGGACAGGTCCATGACCCGTCCGACCGCCTCGGTCAGTTCGGCCACCGGATCGCCGCCCCGCGGGTCCAGCGGCACCTCGTGCACCGGGAGTACGGCCTTGCGCCACACCACCTGTACGGGCTCACGCAGGCCGTCCCAGACGATGCCGGTGCGCAGGATGTCGTGCCGGTCCAGGACCTGCTGGAGCGCCTCGGCGAAGCGGTCGAGCAGTTCGCGTGAGCCGAACTCCAGGACATTCGGCTGGACGTAGACGTCGTCGCCGCCGTCAGCGAGCAGGTGGTGGTAGAGCAGGCCGTCCTGGATCGGGGCGAGCGGGTAGATGTCCGCGATGTTCGCGGCACCGCCCTCGACGGTCGCGACGACGCGGTCGATCTCCTCGGCGGTGAGGTCGGCCAGGGTGAGCATCTCCGGCGCGATCGCGGTCGCGCCCGCCGGGATCAGGTTCTCGGGCACCTCCACCTGCCGTACGCCGCCCGAGCGGGCCAGGCCGGCCGGGGTCGGGCTGTCGAACAGCGCCCGCACCGACACCGACACGCCCTGCGCCTGCACCAGGCTGATCAGTCTGACGGCGAGCAGGGAGTGGCCGCCGAGGGCGAAGAAGTCGTCGTCGACGCCGACGCGGTCCAGGCCGAGCACCTGCGCCAAGGCGGCGCAGAGGATCTCCTCGCGGACGGTGGCGGGGCCACGGCCGGAGCCGGGGGCGAGGTCGGGTGCGGGAAGGGCCTTGCGGTCGACCTTGCCGTTCGCGGTGAGTGGCAGCTCCTCGAGGACGACGAAGGCGGAGGGCACCATGTAGCCGGGCAGCTCCCGGCCCAGCTGCGCCCTGACCTCCACGACATCCAGCTCCGCCGGGCCGGTCTGCGGAACCAGGTAGGCGGCCAGCAGCGCGTCACCGGAGATGCCACGGCGTACCGCCGCCACCGCCCGGGCCACGCCCTCCTGGCGTTCCAGGACGGCCTCCACCTCGCCCAGCTCGATCCGGAAGCCGCGCACCTTCACCTGGTCGTCTACCCGGCCCAGGCACTCCAGCTCTCCCCGCGCGTTCCAGCGAGCCAGGTCCCCGGTCCGGTACATCCGCTGTCCGGTCGTGAACGGCGAGGCCACGAAGCGCTCGGCTGTCAGGCCCGGACGGCCCGCATAGCCGCGCGCCAACTGCGCACCCGTCAGATACAGTTCGCCCGCCACACCGACCGGTGCGGGGCGCAGCGACTGGTCCAGCACATACGCCCGGGTGTTGGCGAACGGCCGGCCGACCACGACCGTGCCGCCCGTCACCTCGGCCGAAGTGGCCCAGACCGTCGCCTCGGTCGGCCCGTACAGGTTCACCGCGGTGATCCCCAGCTCCACGAACCGCTGCGCCAGCTCCTGCGGCAGCGCCTCACCGCCGACCAGCGCCCGGACACCGGCCGGCCAGTCGCCCACGTCGAGCAGGGCCCGCCACAGGGACGGCACCGCCTGCAACACCGTCGCACCCGACGAGACCGCCAGCCCTGCCAGCGCGGCCGGATCGCGCACCACGGCCCGCGCCGCCATAACCACCGACGCCCCGCAGACCAGCGGCAGGAACAGCTCCAGAGCCGCGATGTCGAAGGACACCGTGGTCACCGCCAGCAGCCGGTCCTCCGCTCCCGGCTCCACCCGCTGCCCCACACCGAACAGGTGGTTGACCAGCGCGCCGTGCGGGACCATGACGCCCTTGGGACGACCTGTGGAACCCGAGGTGTAGATGACATACGCCGTGTTCCCAGGAGCCACCGCCGTGCCCGGGCGCCCATCCGCAGCCTCGGCCAGGTCCCTCACTACGGACGGCTCGTCGACGACGAGCACCGGCACCTCGGCCGGCACCACGCCCGCAACCGCCGACTGCGAAACCACCAGTGGAACACCCGCATCCGAGAGGACGAAGGCGATCCGCTCAGCCGGGTATTCCGGATCCACCGGCAGATACGCCGCCCCGGCCTTCGCCACCGCCAGCAGCGCCACCACCAGGTCGACACCGCGCTCCATGACCACGCCGACCACGGACTCCGGACCGACACCACGCCCGGCCAGCAGCTGCCCCAACCGGTTCGCGCGCGCATCCAGCTCCGCGTACGACACCTCCGCACCCTCGAACACCACCGCCACCGCATCAGGCGTCCGCGCCACCTGCGCCTCGAACAGCGCCGGCAACGTGGCCGTCGTAACCTCCGCCGCCGTGTCGTTCCACTCCATCAGCACCCGACGACGCTCAGCCGCGTCCAGCACCTCGATCGCGCCCAGCGCGACCTCGGGTCCACCGTCCAGCGCCGTCTCCAACGCCGACACCAGCTGCTCGGTGGCGGTGCGCACCAGCACGCCGACCGCCTCCGCGTCGATCGCCTCGACCGCGTCGACGGTCAGCGCGAGGCCGTCGCCGTCGTCGTCCACGGCGACCCCGAGCGGGTAGTTGGTGCGCTCGCGCGCGTACAGCAGGCGGATGCCCTGGCCGTCCTGCTGTTCCTCGGCCGACCGCCCGTCGGCCGCCGGCTCCTCGGCCGGCTGCTCCTCGCCCCGGCCGGGGTTGTGGCGGTAGTTGAGGAAGGCGGTGAACAGCGGCGTCTCACCCGCGAGTCCGCCGGCCTGCTGGGCGGTCGAGAGCGAGGCGTGCTCGTGCTCCATCAGCCGGGCCAGCTGGGAGCGCATCTGCGACACCGCCGTCAGGACCCCGGTGTCGGCCGTACGGACGCGCACCGGAAGCGTGTTGATGAACGGGCCGGGCACTTGGCCGACTCCTGCCCCGCCCGTCATCCGGCCGAACAGCACGGTCCCGAAGACCACGTCGTCCCGGCCGGACATCGCCCCGACCGCCCGGGCCCAGGCAACGTGCAGGACGGTCGCCGCGCTCACGCGCAGCCTGCGGGCGACCTCGCGCAGCCGGCGCTCGGACGCGGGCGGGAAGGGCACCACCCGCCGGGTCACTGACGCGCCGTCGCCGTGCACCTCGGTGACACCGAACGGCGCGGTGCTCTCGTCCAGGTCGCCCAGCAGGTCGGTGAAGTACCGCTCGTGCGAGGCAAGTTCGGCCTCGTCGCGGGAGTGTGCCACGAAGTCCCGGAAGGGCAGCGGCTCGGGCAGGTCGGCGGCCCGGCCGGTGAGGAAGGCCCCCACCTCGGAGAGCAGCAGCTCCAATGCCGTGTGGTCCTGCACCAGGTGGTGAATGCGGATCAGCGCCAGCCGGCGGTCCGTATCCGGCACGGCGGCCCGGTGCACGGTGATCAGGGGGGCCCGGCCCAGGTCCATGGACAGGCCCACGGCCGCGATCAGGTCGGCGGCCAGGTCCTCACCGTGCGGGTCGAGGGTGACGTCGACGACCCGCATCGGTGCGCGGCGCCATACGACCTGGACGGGCTCGGGCAGTCCCTCCCAGACAAGGGAGGTCCGGAAGATGTCATGCCGGTCGAGGACGCTCTGGAGCGCTTGCACGAACGCGTCGAGCCTGGCCGGTGTGTCGAACTCCAGCACCGCAGGCAGGACATAGGCGTCGTCGCCGCCGTCGGCCAGCAGGTGGTGGAAAAGCAGACCCTCCTGCAGCGGACCGAGCGGGTAGACGTCCGCGACGTTGGCCGCGCCGCCGTCCACGCCCGCGACGACCCGCTCGATCTGCTCGGGCGTGAGGTCGACCAGCGGCAGCATCTCCGGGGTGATCGTGGTCGCGTCGGCGGGAATCGTGTTCTCCGGCACCTCGGCCCGCGTGGCGCCCGCCGCGAGTGCCAGCCCGGCCGGGGTCGGCGTCTCGAAGAGCGCCCGCACCGGCAGCACGACGCCCTGCGCGCGCAGCCGCTCGACCAGCCGGATCGCCAGCAGGGAGTGGCCGCCGAGGGCGAAGAAGTCGTCGTCCACGCCGACGCGCTCCAGCTCCAGAACCTCGCCGAAGACGGCGCAGAGCAGCTCCTCGCGTGCGTTGGCGGGGCCCCGCCCGGTGCCCGCCGGGTAATGCGGCGGCGCGGGCAGCCGTTTGGTGTCGACCTTGCCGTTCGCCGTCAGTGGCAGTTCGTCGAGCAGCATCACGGCGGCCGGCACCATCGACTCCGGCAGCTGCTCCCGCACGAACG
>NZ_JBEPBI010000383.1:0-5152 GCF_040299045.1 Streptomyces sp. NPDC001027 | reverse complement strand
ATTCGAACCGGACAGGAGCTATCGGCCCGAACCATGGCGAAATGCGAGATCAGCCTCGACGTGACTGCGGACGCAAACTACCTGTTTCGCCTGTATGCCGCGAATTCCGGCAGGAGTGAACCTCCATGAAGCGTCACATAAGTGACGCAAAAGTCCTCTCAAGGAGCAAGAACGCATCAGCGGCGAAACGAAGCACTCCAGGCCAGTTGGCTGCCCTGCAGCACGACCACCGTCCTGATGAGCATTTAGCAGGCTCTCGGTGTCCCGGCTGCGTTCACCGCGCCAGCAGCCGAACCAGCCGCGACGGTACCTGCTCCACCCAAGAAGACATCGGGCGCCCAAACAGACGAAAGACAGGAAGACGGGAACCGTGGCTCGGAAGCGGACTGGACTGGCAACATGAGCGCCGTCAAGGCCACGACCGCAGCATCGTCCACCTCGCCCACGCTCGTGCGCGAACACCTAGCAGGCCAGAGTGAGCCCCGGCTCTGCCGCCGAATCGCCACCGCGCTGGGACAACAGCAGCCGGAGCTCAACGACAAGACAAGCGTCGTTCGCACGACACTGACGGCCTCGTGGCCAGGAATCAGGCTCAGCGCAGCAGGCAGGGCAAGTCCGTCTTCTACACCGCCCCTGACACAGCCGCGCTGGCATCCGTCGAAGAGATCCCACAGCAGTCCGACTGACCATGCCTGCAGCCGCTCTGCGTGGGCCTTCGCCGGCACTTCGCAGGCGCGCAACAGGAAGGCCACCAACTGCTCGCGGGAGCTTTAGAACTGCGCTGACGGGCGATGATCTGCTGGGCGGCGCTGCAGGAGCGTGTGGTTCCAGCGGCTCTGGCCCGGCGCTCCATCTCTCCACTCAAGGCCCCCTCCCCGCGGGCCACACCCCCTGCTCTCCTGGATCGGCCTCAAACGCACATGCCGCTCGGGCAGGTACTGGCTTCGGCGTGACCGTCGAGGCGGCGTGCAGGCACGTACGGTCGCAGGACGTGGCCTGCACGTGCGCTTGGGGCTGGCCACGTTGGCGTCGGAACGACCGGTGAACCCGGAAGAAACACGGCAGTTGATGCCGCAGAGCGGGCGCAGGCCGAAGACCGCGTTTACCAAGGCCGAGGATCCCTGGCCGAACATGTGCGAGCGATGCGTGCGGACATCGATCCGATTTACGACAGTGTCGCCTGCAAGTCGAGAAGGTTCGGTGGCACGCACGCTGCACGGAGTGTACGGACCCTGTGTGGGCGAAGAAGGTCTGGCTGGACGAGGCGGAACCGGTGAAGACGCTGCGTCGAGGCAGTTCAGGTTTGCGGATTTGGGGTGGTGCTGCCGGGCAGCGTCCAGAGGGCCTTGCCATCGCGTCCATCTATGATGTCCTTGGCCAGGGCGGGCAGGAGGGTGTCGGCCTCACTCTATTCGCGGTTGATGCCGGAGATGTCAACGAGGGCTCGGCCGACCGATGGGGCGGTACTCAGCGAAGAACTCGGCGTGCCGTCCGGGTCAACACAGCCCATCCTCGAAGGGGTGCGACCTTTTCCGTCCCGCTGTCGGCAGCCGCCCAGCGTGAAGTCGTCCTGCAGCCCAGAGACCATGTCGGGGGAGGTAGCTGCGGATGCACCAGTCGTAGCTCCCGTCCAGATCGCTGCAGATCACGGTGACTCGGTGGAGAACAGCCTCTTGCCGTCGAATCGGGTGCCCGACGGCCACACCGCTCGAAGACCAGGATTGCTGTCGACAAGACGCTCCCGCTGGTGTGACCGACGACGGGCGAGCGGGCGGGCGGTTGGCGGCCGTTCACTGCCAGCGATGTCCGCCAGACTGAGCGGCCTGTCGGCGGGCGGATGGGCTGGGGTCGTGCGCCGACTGGCAAGGAGCGCTGCCGTGCCCTCGCCAGCGGTGCGTCACGTTCCTACGACGGGTGTCAGGTGAGGGTCCATTTCTGGTTGTTCTGGCCGTTGCACGTCCACAGGGTCAGCTTGGTGCCGTTGGCAGTCGCCGCGCTCGAGGCATCCAGGCACAGCCCGGAGAGGTTGTTGGTGACGGTGCCGTTCGCATTGACGGTCCACTTCTGGTTGGTGCCGCCGTTGCAGTCCCAGATGATCACTTTGGTGCTGTTGCTGGTGCCGTTGTTGTCGGCGTCTAGGCACTTGTTACCGTAGACCACCAGCTCGCCGCGCGGCGTCTGCTGAAGGGTCTGGTTGCGGCCCCCGGAGCAGTCCCACAACTGCGCCTGGGTGGCGTTGACATAGGTGTTCTTCTCGACATCCACACAACGGCCCGAGGCGGAGCCGACGAGGGCGGTGCCGTTGGTGCCGGGGATGCCCTGGACGCGAAGTGCGTCGACGTCGGGTGCGGTGCCTCCGGAGACCGCCTCAAGCTTCACCGTGTTCGCGCCCTTGGCCAGGTGCGCGAGTACGGACACGGTCCGGTAGGTGGTAGCCGAGCCAGTCGGCGGGAAGGAAACGACGTACGAGTACTGGCCGTTGACCTTGATGGTCGCCTTGCGGGCGGTGCTGCCACCGTTCGCATAGCTGATATCGACGAGTTTCGTGCCCGCTGCGGAGGTGGTGACGCCCGTGAACGCCGGGGTGGTAGCGGTGGTGTCCTCGTACGTCGTGCCGGAGGCCTCGGTGCCGGAAACGGTCAGCAGGACCGCGTCGTTGGCCGGTACGGAGGTGGTGTAGCCGGTGGCGAAAGGCCCGACGTCGGTGCGGGTCCAGGCATTGCTTACCGTCGCGGATGCTGAGGTCAGGCCTAGGTCGGCCCAGCGGACGGTGATGTTCGCGGCCGAGCCGGTGCGGTTCAACAGCATCACCGCACGCTTGCCGGTACCGGAGAGCACCTTGCCGTACACCTGCAAATTCCGGGTGTCCTCGGCGACCTTGACGCCCTGCAGACCGCGCGGGTCCTGGTTGACGGCGAGGACCTCGGGGTTGGTGAGGATGTCCCGGGTCTCCGCGCTCATCGTGGCCACGTTGTTGCCGGCCAGCAGCGGGGCGCCGGCGATCGACCACAGGCTCATGTGCAGCCGGTTGCGGGCGGCGGTCATCCCATTCAGGCCGACCATCAGCATGTCGGGGTCGTTGACGTAGCCGGTGTGGTGGGCGGCGGGTTGCAGAGCCTCGTCGAAGTTGCGGTACATCTTCGCCAGGCCCGGAGTCTCCTGGTACAGGAGTACGTCGTGGCTGGTGCGCCACAGATCGCCGTGGCCGGTGGCCCAGTTCCACGGCAGTCCGGTGCCCCACTCGCAGAACGACAGCACCAACTTGCGGCCGGTGACTGCCGAGGCGGCCTCGTTTGCGGCGGCGATCTGCTTGTACTGGGTCTCCTGGTCCAGGCCCTCGACCCGCCCGCCGCACCAGTCGATCTTGACGTAGTCGAAGCCCCAGCGCTGGAAGGTCTCCAGGTCCTGCTGGTAGTGGCCCTCCATACCGGTGTCGGGCGCCGCGGGGCGGGTGGTGGGGTAGTAGTAGCCGCAGCCCTGCTTGCCGGCGTCGGTGTAGATGCCCGCCTTCAGGCCCTTGCTGTGGATGTAGTCGGCGATCGCCTGCATACCGCCGGGCCACAGGTTTTCGTCGACGACGATGTTGCCGCTCGTGTCGCGGGCGCCCTGCCACCAGCCGTCGTCGAGATTGACGTACTTGTAGCCGGCGGCGGCCATCCCGGAGGAGACCAGGGCGTCAGCCTGCTGCTTGATGACGTTGTGGTCGATGCTGCTGAAGAAGCTGTTCCAGGACGCCCAGCCCATCGGCGGCGGTGTGACACCTATCTGACTTGTACTCACGGCGGCCGGTTCGGCGGACAGGGGCACAGACGGCTCCTGCCGGTTGAGGCCCGCCAGACCGGCGACGGCGAGTCCGGCAGCGAGGACCTGGGCGGTAATGCGCCTGGTCCATCTTCGTGCAGTGGAGTGGGGGGTCATGAGGCTCTCCAGGAGGAGGGGAAAGAGAAAGGAACGTCGACCGCGCGACGAACCTGGTCGGCAGGTGTGCGCCGCCGAACACGCGCGTGACGGCGACTGCTTGCAAGTCAACTCTTGGCTTACCTGGTCAACTCGGCAGTCACGACCAGCGGAGGAATCACAGGGGCCGCCCCAGGCGACCGCCGACCTGACGGCCAGGAGCCCGGCCGGTGAAGTGCGTCCATCCACTTCCAAGAGGAGACAAGATTTACTCAAACGCGAGGCGCCCATTTTGCGATTCATCAGGGACACAGATGCGCAACCAATTCGGTTTGAGATATCGAACACGATTCGACGGGTCAGTCAGAAGGTAGAGGTGAGGCAACGTCAGGTCAATGGTCCTCCTGCTTCTGATTGGATCTCTGGTGACTGTGGCGCCGAGCGGCCACCGAGGAGCTAGAACCAACTCGCAGGCTCCGGAGGGCCAGGTCGGCCGTTCCGGCCACCTAACGAATTGGTGTGTGGTATCGGGTGAGATGTGTTTGGCCTGGTCGCCGCCTGCTCTCCGATGCTGATCGTGCGGTCGGAGACGAGACCGGCGATGGCGCGGTAGGTGTCGGGCAGCCGGTGGGTGAAGCGCATCAGTTACTGCCAGCGTTTGTGATCTGCCAGAGCATGTTCGACCGTGATGCGGTCGGACGAGTGCCCATGACGGTCACCTTCCCACTGCCCGACCCGACCCGGCAGTGCTCCAGGTCGCGACTTTCTCGGCGAGGTGACGGCCTGGCCGGGGTAGTCGCGGCTCAGGCCGAGGTAGCCGTCGTCCAGGAGGACCTCCACCTCGGGAAAGTGCTGGAAGCAGATTGCGATGCCTTCGTTGCGGGCGGCTGTGGCGTCATGCATGCGGCCAGGTCGCAGGGCATCGGTCCATAACGTGCGGCCGCGCCAGTCAACGATCACAGTGGCCTTCATGGTGTTCTGCTTCTTCTTGCCGGGGACGAACGCGCGCCGGCCCGGCCACCACGTCCGGCCGGTGGCCGGCGGACGGAACAACACCCCAAACTTCATGGTGAGTTGGGCACAGATCTCGTCCGGGATGCGCATACCACATCAACGAGCCATGGGACGGGAAGCAACACCTTGATGATCTGCAAGCCCTTAGAAGGCTTCCGCTTTCCGAACATGATCGTGTGGTTCGACGTTGGTGGGCATGAACTCCACCTGTGGGCGGAAGAGATGGGGCGGTTCGTCTGCT
>NZ_JBEPBI010000382.1:0-5160 GCF_040299045.1 Streptomyces sp. NPDC001027 | reverse complement strand
CAGGGCGCTGCCGAGGACGCCGGGGCGGCGCAGCTCCCGTCCCAGGAACATGTTCGAGGCGATGTCCATGGAGGCCGCCACGGCGAGGTCCTGATAGACCGTCTCGATGCCGTGGGCCTGGGCGCTCTGCGGGCCGGAGAACGTGATGGGGCTGCCGTTCAGCCGGATCTCGCCCGCGTCCGGGACGACCGCGCCGGTGAGCGCCTTGATGAGGCTGGTCTTGCCGGCCCCGTTGTCGCCGATCACGGCGAGGACCTCGCCGGGCAGCAGGTCGAAGTCGGCGCCGTCGATGGCGGTGACCTGGCCGTAGCGCTTGACCAGACCGCGGGCCTGCAGCACGGGCGTGGGGGAGGAGGTGGCGCTCATCGGGCCTTCTTCCGGGAGATCTGGTCGACGGTCACCGCGAGGATCACCAGGACGCCGGTGATCAGGGTCTGGTAGATGGAGGCGACGCCCATCAGCTGCAGTCCGTTGCGGAACACGCCGACGATGAGGACGCCGATGAAGGTGCCCAGCACCGAGCCGCGGCCGCCGAAGAGGCTGGTGCCGCCGAGGACCACGGCGGTGATGCTGTCGAGGTTGTCGGTCTGTCCGGCCTGCGGATCGCCCACCCCGGTACGGGAGATGAGCAGCAGGGCCGCGATGCCGTACAGCAGACCGGCCACGGTGTAGATGCCGATGGTCAGGCGCGAGGTGCGGATGCCGTTCAGGCGGGCGGCCTCGGCGCTGTTGCCGAGCGCGTACACGTGCCGGCCCCAGCCGGTGCTGCTCAGCGCGTAGGCGAGCAGGAGGAACAGGGCGATGGTGACCAGGGAGCCGTAGGTGATGTCCGTGTGACCGAGCGGGAAGGTCTCCCCGAGGGCGGTCAGCGGGCCGGGCAGGCTGGTGACCGTCTGCTCCTCGGAGTAGATGTGGGTCAGCGCGAACGCCACGTTGAGCATGCCGAGGGTGACGATGAACGGCGGCAGCGGGATCTTCTGCACCAGCAGCCCGTTGAGCAGCCCGAAGCCGCCGCAGACGGCGAGGCCCAGCGCGATCGCGACGAGCGGCGGGACGGAGCCCTCGGCGGCCGTCTTGGCGATGACGATGCTGCCGAAGGCCATCACCGCTCCGCACGACAGGTCGATCCCCGCCGTCAGGATGATCAGGGTCTGCCCGATGGCGAGGGTGCCCACGACCATGACCTGCTGCACGATCAGCGAGAAGTTCCCGCCGGTCAGGAACTGGTCGGTCGAGAAGGAGAAGAAGGCGCAGGCCAGAATGAGGGCTGCCAGGGGTCCGGTGGTCGGCGCCGTGAGCAGTCTGCGGACCGTCGTCGGTGCTTTGAGCTCCGAGTACGGCGTGGTCGTGGCTGTCATGCGAAGTCCTTGTCGGAAGACAGATGTCCTTGTCGGAGGACGGGGGCGAAGCCCCCGCCGCCGGGACAAGGGGGGCGGTCGTCCCTGGTCCGGGAGATGGGCCGGCCGCCCCGCTGAAGGGAGTGACGTGACGTGCGGTTCTGCGGGGCGGCTCAGCCCCAGCAGTTCTCCAGGCCGTAGGCGGTGTCCTTCGACGCGACCCCGTCCTGTGCCTTGTCGCTGATCAGCGTGACGCCGGTGTCGGTGTAACCGGACGCCTTCGTGCCGTCCTTGGCGTAGGTCACGACGGCCTTGACGCCCTCGGCCGCCATCTTCAGCGGGTACTGCTGCGACGTCGCGGCGATCTTGCCGTCCTTGACCGCCTGGGTGCCGGTGCAGCCGCCGTCGACGGAGACGATCAGGACGTCCTTCTCCCGGCCCTTCGCCTTCAGCGCGGTGTACGCGCCCAGCGCCGCCGGCTCGTTGATCGTGTAGACGACGTTGATCTCGGGGTTCTTCTGGAGGCAGTTCTCCATCGCGGTCTGGCCCTTGGCCTGGTCGCCGCCGGTGTCCTGGGCGCACAGGACGTCCTTCTCGGCGGCGCCGAAGCCCTTGAGGAAGCCGTCGTGCCGCTGGACGCCCACGGAGACGCCCGGCGCCAGGTCGAGGGTGGCTATCTTCGCCGCCTTGCCCCTCATGGCGGCCTTGGCGTACTCGCCGATCAGCTGGCCGGCCTTCAGGTTGTCGGTGGCGAAGAGGGCGTCGACCGCGCTCTGGGGGTCGGTCGGCGTGTCCAGGGCGATGACCAGGACGCCCTTGGCGCGGGCCTTCGCGATCGCGGGCACGATCGCCTTGGAGTCGCTCGGCGTGATCAGGATGCCCTTGACCCCGGCCGCGACCATGTTCTCGATCGCGGTGACCTGACCGGCGTTGTCCCCGTCGAACTTGCCCGCGGCGGTGGACAGCTTGGCGCCGTTCTCCTTGGCGGCCTTCTCCGCGCCCTCCTTCATCTTCACGAAGAACGGGTTGGTGTCGGTCTTGGTGATCAGACCGACCTTGACCTCGCCGGAGCCGGAGCTCGAGGAGCCCGAACCGGAGCCGGACCCGCAGGCCGTCAGGGTGAGGGCCGCGACGCCCGTGACCGCGGCGACTCTGAGGAGGGAGGAGGACAGGCGAGAGGTGCGAGACATGAACGACTCCTGTGGGATAGCGGGCGGCACCGGGTAGGGATCAGAGCGTGCCGCCCGGGGTGTCATCGTTGACTTATGTCATCGTTGACACTTCCTGGCGAGGATGATGGACTCCGGATCCCGGCAACGTCAATGCCTTCCACCCGTCACAAATCGGCAACGTCCCGGCCGCCGCCTCCGCACAGTCGCTCGGTCGCGGTGGCGCCGGGTCGCCCCTCAGTCCGTCCGCCCGTACCGACCGCAGCCGTCCCGAGCCGTTTTCCGTACCGTTCACCGAGTCGTTTCCGAGCCTTTCCCCGCCTTTCCGAGAGAGAGCAGCCCATGAGCCCGCGTCAGATCACCGTTCTGGGAGAGTGCGTCGCGGACGCCTTCGCGGAACCGGTCAACGCCTCGAACGAACTCGCTCTGCGCGTGCTGCCCGGCGGCGGGCCCGCGAACACGGCGGTGGCGCTGGCCCGGCTCGGCACACCGGCCCGCTTCCTCGCACGGCTGTCCGGTGACGTCTTCGGCCGTCTGTTCCGGGCCCACCTCGAGGCGTCCGGCGTCGACCTGTCGCACGCTGTCTCCGCCGCCGAGCCCAGCACGCTGGCTGTGGCCGAGCTGGACGCCGCCGGCCAGGCCGCCTACTCGTTCCACGCGCAGAACACGGCCGACTGGCAGTGGACGCCCGGCGAGCTGGCGGCGGTGGACCTGTCCGGGTCGGCCTGCGTGCACACCGGATCGCTGGCGCTGGTCCGCGAACCCGGCGGCGCGGTCGTGGAGGAGTTCCTGGCGACGGCCGCTCCCAGGGCCACCATCAGCATCGATCCCAACGTCCGGCCGCTGCTGGTGCGCCCCGAGGTCTACCGCGCCCGGCTGGCGCACTGGTGCTCCCTCGCCGACATCCTGCGGCTGAGCGAGGACGACCTGGCGCTGCTGCTGCCGGGCGCCGGGCCGGAGAAGGCCTGCGACACCTGGCACGCCGCGGGGGTGCGGCTGGTGGTGATCACCCTCGGCGCCGACGGCGTCCTGGCCTCGCTCGACGGCGAACGGCTGCGGGCGCCCGCGGTGACCACCCGCGTCGTCGACACCGTCGGCGCCGGGGACTCCTTCACCGCCGGACTTCTGCACCAGCTCGGCGCCCGCGGACTCCTCGGCGGCCGGCTGACCGGTCTCGGCCTCGACGACGTCGCGGAAGCCTGCCGGTTCGGCGCCCGGGTCGCGTCCCTGACCTGCTCGGTCGCCGGCCCCAATCCGCCGTGGCTGGACCAGCTGGCGCAGCTCTCGCCCACCGGCGGGGTCTGAGCGTTCGGGCCGGCCGACCGGGCGCAGTCCACGCCGGGCCGTTGACGTGCGGGGCGAACTGCGCCCATCATCAGGCCACTCGATGTCATCGATGACACACGTAGCCGACGATGCGTCGAACGGCCGCCGCCCGGCCCTCGTCTCCGCTCACCCTCACCCTCACCCTCACCCTCACCGCTCACCCTCACCCTCACCGCTCACCCTGCACCCCCACCGCCCACCCCTCACGTCCCGGCGGGCGCCGCGCCGACGCGCACGGCGCCCGGCTCGCCGCACCGCACCACACCGCCCACGACCGAGAAGGACCCGAAACCGTGACGAAGACCCTGCTCGCCGAGTTCACCGCCCGCGAAGGAGCGCAGGACGAGGTCGCCCGCCTGATCGGCGCATACGCCCTGGACGTGCGCGAGGAAGAGGGCAACGTCGCCTTCGACGTCTACACCAAGGCGGCCGAGCCGCGCGCCTTCTGGATCTTCGAGGCGTACCGGGACGAGGAGGCGTTCCAGGCCCATCTGAACGCCCCGTACGGCGGTCCGTTCAACGCCGCGCTCACTCCGCTGATCGAGGAGACCGCCTCCGTGCTGACCTTCCTCGACCCGTTGGCCTGACGGACGGAATCTCCGTTGCCGACAGGAGGCGCCCGCCGCGATCCTTGAGGCCATGGAGTACGTCGTATGCGGCTGAGGCTGCGGCAGTTCAGGCCCCGGACAGGCCCGCACGAGCACCGTGTCGTCCAGCCGTGGGAGCCGCTGAGCCGCATCTCGCTGAGCGCGCCCGAGCCCATCGGCGCCCTGTTCGGCGACCAGGAAGGGCTGAGCCTGCTCTCGGGGCTGTTCTCCTTCGCCGCCTACTCACGGCACACGATCGTCCATGTGCCGCTGCGCGACTCCCCGCAGCCCGACGAGGGCTTCGGCACGCCGGTCGATCTCGTCCTGGTCCACCACACGCTCGGTCTGCGCGCCGCCAAGTGGCCCGCCCTGCGACGCAAGTTGGTGCGCGGCACGCCCCTGACCGCGGGCGCCGACGAAGGCCGCACCGCAAGGGACGCCGCGCGGCGGGCGGAACACGAGAAGTGGGCGGGTTTTCGCGACCAGGTGCGGCACGCCACCCACGCCGGCGCCTTCTTCCTGTTCGGAAACCGCGAGGCCTTCGCCGCGGCCGCCGTGGGCCTCGCCGAGGCGGCCGACCAGGGACCGCGTCAGAAGGGCGTCGCCCAGGGCCGGTCGGCGCTCATGACGACGCTCCCCGCCCTCGCCCAGCCGCCCGGCGGCGGCCATGACGTCGAGGTGCTGGTCCTCTTCAAGCCCCGGCCCGATCCACGCCCCCTTGGCACCTCGCGGGAGTTGAGC
>NZ_JBEPBI010000381.1:0-5187 GCF_040299045.1 Streptomyces sp. NPDC001027 | reverse complement strand
GCTCTACGATGTTCCTGCTTTCCATGGTTCGCTGGACGACCGCGCAAGCCAGCTTGTCGACTGGCTGGCCTCCAATACAAGGCAGTCTTTGTCACCGCCAGACGGACAGGAGCAATGCGAGAAATTCCTGGAGTATGCACCGCTTGTCATTAATGCCCTGAGCAATCTGTCGGCCTATCTCGAAAACTCGGCCTTGCGTGAGAAAGACTTATTCTCTCAGATGCATACGCGCCTCATGGAGATCTTCTATGCCCTGGAGCCGTACATTCTCCTGGTGAGTTACAGCCGCCAGTCCCGGTGGGGGCTTCGGGTCCGCAGGCTGGGAATAGGGGCCGCACGTTACCACATGCGATCACGCATTCAAGTCGAATACGGCCTGTCTTTGCGCGGCGTTAACATACTGCCCGAGATCAGGTCTGGAATATCCGACCTCCCCAGAGGTGGGAGAACTTTCATTCCCGACATGCGGCAGTGCGCCGAAAGAGATAGGCGCGACATGGAGCGAATCGGGAGGATCGCCGCCCAGCACGTGGAGTGGGCAAGGGTGGTGGAGATTCTGCGCAAGGTATGATCTCCCTCCGCCGGCGATACCCCAGAGACGACGCTATCCCTGATGATCGAGGTCGTCGAAGCCTTTGATCACGAACAGGGGTCGCGTTCGCGTGCCGTCCGCCCGAACCCCTGACAGTTCACCTGCCCTGCCGAGGCACTGAGGCGGATACTTGTCCTGCGCTAACGGAGCTCCAGGTCCCAGAATTCGCCGCCGGATTCCTCTGGTGCGGAGAACGTACTCCCGTCGGGCTGGTAGACGATGAATCGCCCACACGCGTACCCGCAGTCGTGGCTGTAGTCGCCGATCGCCACACTCGTCGAGAACTCCGCGGCCAGCGCTGCTGCGAGGAAGCCGAGCTTCTCACCGCAGACATTCAGCGGGGACGTGCCGTTGACAAGCGTCCGGTACCCGACTTCCTGCCGGATGATGTCCAGGCTCGTCGTTTCACCCTGCTTCTTCGGCGACAGGTCCAGCCAATCGCCAAACATGACCACGCTCTCGATCGGCGTCCGCAAGTACTCCGCCAGGGCTGTGCGCAGTTCATCCCACGACAGGCTGTCCTTGATCGAGATCTCGAACGACTCATGCATCCCGGACTCAGCCCCTCCGTAGCGATCGACCGCTTCGGCGACATCGGTCCAGCCGACTTGGCTCACCAGGCCGATGACCGGGTTGCGCACCGTGGCCACGCCGCGGGGTCGGTCTCGGTGTGAAGTTCTATCAGCTGCCGAGCCTGGGCGAACCGATCATCTCGCCACCTGAGAACGAGCCTGGTCCACAGCAGCGACCGTTGCGCGCCGTCGCGGTCCTGGATCGCAGACCGCCGTCACCCTCTATCGCAAATACGACATACAAGCCTAAGATGCTCGGAACCTCTGCCGGAGTCGCGGCGCTGTGGCGTGCCGTGACCATCGCTCGTCCTGCCCTCGGGCGGCTTTGAGAGGTGCACCATGACCCGCTCATGTTGCGAATACCCGGAATCGGACGACTGGCGTGATCGCGCTGCCTGCATCGGAGAGGATCCCGAGATCTTCTTTCCGCTGTCGGACGTCGCGGCTCCTGGCGCAGAGGCGTCCCTGGCCCGCGCTGTCTGCCGCCGCTGCGCCGTGCTCGTCGCCTGCCGCGACTGGGCACTCGAGCACGGCGAGGACGACGGGATCTGGGGCGCCACCACGGCTGCCCAGCGTCGCGCCATCCGAAGAGCGGCCATGGAGCCCGCGCCGCAAGCCCGACGCCACGGGGTCGGGGCGGGGTGAGGCGAGCGGTCGACGGGCGGTCGGCGGGAGAGAGCCGGCCGGCCGGTGCGGCCGGCCCGGCGTCGACGGTCGGTCAGGCGTGGTCGGTCAGGCGTAGGTCTCGAACTCGGCCACCTTCGGCGTGGCGCTCGACCCCGTGATCTCGAAGGTGACCTTCTTCAGCGAGGTGGCGGCGAAGGAGACCGCGCCCGCTCCGCTGCCCGAGGCCAGCACCGCCCCGGTGTCGCCGTTGAGCACCCGCCAGGAACGGATGTTCCCGACCGATCCGGCAGCCTCCCGGACAGTCACCTTGGAGACGGCGGTCGTCGAGCCCCACTTGATCGAGACGGAGCCGGTGGAGCCGGCCGGTGACCAGTACGTGCTCGTGTCGCCGTCGCGGACATTGCCGTAGCTGGTGCCGGACGCCTTGCTGGAGCCGTCGGCGGCCGCAGTCGCAGCGAGGCTCAGGTTGGCCCCGGCGGGCCCCGACGTCGCGGTCGGCGTCGGCGTCGACGTCGGCGTGGGATTCGAGGTGGGCGTCGCGGTCGGCGTCGTCGCGGTGCAGTTGCCGTCCGACACCTTGAGGCCGCTGTTCGCGCCCGCCGTCGCGGTCACGATCGACGGGACGCAGGACGCGGCGTCCAGACTGTAGGCATAGGGGATGCCGACGGTCGTGTTCGACGTCGGGTTCGGACCTGCGGGGTTGTTGTCCTCGCCCCGCGGCGTCCACGTCACGTTGTCGAAGACGTTCCCGCCGACCTGCCAGTATCCGGGCAGGTCCGTGTAGAAGGTGCCGAGGACGTCCTTGGAGTCCTTGAAGTAGTTGTTGTCGACCTTGGCTTTGCCGCCGGCACGGGGGTTGATGCCCGACTCGTTGAGCCTGACGTAGTAGTTGTTGTAGATGTGCGCGGTCGCGCCACGCAGCAGGGGCGTACGGGAGTCGATGTTCTCGTAACGGTTGTGGTGGAAGGTGACCGGACCGTTGCCGAGGTCGCTGTCGCTGGAGCCGACGAGGCCCCCTCGGCCGGAGTTGCGCAGGACGCTGTAGGACAGGGTCACGTACCGGGTGTCGTCCTTCATGTCGAACAGGGCGTCGTAGCCTGCCGATTCGCCGCCGGAGGCGGTCAGTGTGGTGTGGTCGACCCAGACGTTGTGCACGTCCCTTTCCATGCCGATGGCGTCGCCGCCGTTGGAGGTGGGCGAGCCGGACTTCTTCACGTTCTGGACGGTCACGTTCTGCACGATGATGTTGCTCGACTGCCGGAGGTGGATGCCGATCTGATCGAACACGGCCCCACCGCCGACGCCGACGAGGGTGACGTTGCTGATGCCCTTCAGCTCGATCACGCCGGCGGCGGTGTTGCAGCTGCCGCCTGACGCCTTCGCCGTGTTGCCTACGGTGACGGTGCCCTCGACCTGGATGACGATCGGGGTGCTGCTGCTGGCCCGACTGCACAGGGCCTGGTGGATCTGGGTGCCGGTGGTGGCCCGGACCGTCGTCCCTCCTGCGCCGCCGGTGGTGCCGCCGTTCTGGGTGGCGAACCCGGTCGCGCCGGCGCCTGCCGCCGACGCGGCGGGCAGCGACAGGACCATGCCGGTCGCCGCCGCCAGGGTCAGCGTGCCGAGCGCCGCGGAGAGTCGCAGAGCGACTGGCTTTCTCATTCTCGCCTCGTCTTTCGTCGTCGAGTACCGGGGGTCTCGCACGTCCCGGGCGCGCCCGGCCGCCGAGGGCCGCCGAGGGCCGTCCTGTGCATCATGCTCATGACACTTATGCGGAACGGCGCGCCCCTGCCGACCCGGTGCGACGTCGCTTCCGTACGAGCCGCCGGCATTCCCGCGATGCGAGCGGAAGACGCTGCTGCGGCACTGGCGGCGCCGCAAGCGACGTCGGCCACGCGGTCGCCGCACTGGCGACGCCTTGAGGCCCAGGGTCGGACGTACGCATGCCGCGGCAACGCGGGTGAGACGCCGCTGCGGACGGCAGACCGACCGGCGGAACAGGCTGGGGCGCGAGCGCGATGCATCCGCACCCGGAACGCACTCCCGAGCGCGGCCCGGGGTGCAGCCCGAGCCGAGCCAGGAGTGCGCCCCGGGGTTCCGCGCGGCGCATCTCGATGCGGTCAGTCAGGGTCAACCCCGCGCCGGATCGGTTGCGGCGCGCGGGCATGCCCCGCGACTGATACCGCGGGCCGCTTCCCCGCCACGTTCAGCAGCGTCGAGAAAGCGCTTTCTCTCCGCGAGGATAGGACGGCCGCCCACGGGTGACAAGTATGTGAACTCCGATCGACTGTCGGAAAGTCGTCACCATCCTCTACACCCGCCCGATCGGCTCAGATCGCCAGCACAGGCGGGGATTGCCGGCAGGTCGCCCCACGCCAGCCCACCCCACTACATGCGCTCGTGTTCATATACATGATCCGCTGCGCGCCATAGCTGCTGCCGATCCGCCGCATGGTGACGTCCCGAAGCGGTTCCCCGGTCCTGAGGCGGTGGGGCGGTGGGGCGGTGAGGCGGGCGCGCAGAGCGGGGGCCGGGGTACGCGTCGGGCCCCGCACGGCGTGCGGGGCCCGGGTCGCGGAGATGCGGTGCGGCTCAGGGGCAGCTGAGGCGCGTGTCGCCCGTGTCCGTGGTGCAGGTGTCCGTCTGGGGGCCGCCGTTGGCGGTGTCGTTGCCGGACACGTTGTCGACGGTGTTCAGGTTGTCGGCGCCGGAGTTGCCGATCAGGTTGTCGTTGCCGGGGCCTGCGGTGAGGGTGTCGTTGCCGAGGCCGCCGTCGAGGCGGTCGTTGCCGTACCCGCCGTGGACGGTGTCGTTGCCGCTGCCCGCGTCGACGGTGTCGTCGCCGCCGAGGGCGCAGATCACGTCGTTGCCGAAGGTTCCGGTGATGCTGTCGTTGCCGCTGGTGCCGATGCGGGTGCAGCCGCGTGCGTTGTTGACCGTGGTGATCGCCGTGGCGGTGTTGTCGCCGGTGCTCGGGTCGGTCTGGGCGGCGCCGACCGTGGCCCGGTCGGTGAGGGCGCCGGTGGCTCGTGGCTCGGCGGCGATCGTCACCGTGGCGACGGCTCCGGGAGCGAGGGCGCCGAGGGAGCAGCTCGCGGTGGTGGCGGTGGTGGTGGTGCAGGTCCCTGAACTCGTGGTCGCCGAGACGATGGAGGCGGCGACGCCGCTGAGCGTGTCGGACAGGGAGACGCCGGTGGCGGTGGTCGTGGGGCTGTTGTTGGTGACCCGGACCGTGTAGGCGGCCCGGTCGCCGATGCTGACCGTGGCGGGACCCGACTTCGTCACCGACAGGTCCACGCCGGCCGGCGGCGGGGAGCCGCCGCCCTCGAAGCGGGCCAGGGCGAAGTCGTCGTCGGGTCCGCCGGCGCCGGCGGCGACGATCTTGCCGTCCGTCTGGAG
>NZ_JBEPBI010000380.1:0-5187 GCF_040299045.1 Streptomyces sp. NPDC001027 | reverse complement strand
CCGACCTCGGCGAGCGTCAGGCCCCGCCAACGGCCCACCTCGAGCCCCGCCAACTCCGCCGTCTCCAGCGCGTCGAGACCAAGGGCCGCAGCCGTCTCGCCGCACCGCACGCCGGGCGAGACGAGGACCCGTGCGGCCGCGGGCAGCGATCCGGCCGCGGCGCGGGCGAGCGCCGCCCCGGCGGCGTCGATCGAGGCCCCGTCGTCGAAACGGGCCTGTCGCAGCGACGAACTCGTCGCGGGCGAGACGAACACGACACGGACGGTCACGGGGCGGCTCCTTCTGCTGCGGTCTCGAACATAGGGGTTGCTACGGCGCACAGGGCACGGCAGTGCGGGGGCGTGGCACCGCCGGCCCCCGCCCTAGCCGTCCTGCCGCACCTCGTCCTGCCGCACCTCGTCCTGCCGGACCTCGTCGTGTCGTTCTCCGTCGTGGCGCTCCCCCTTCGGCGCGGCGGGCAGGGCGCCCAGGAAGCGTATGTGCGGGCGGCCGTCGGGTCCGTCGCGGGTGAGGACGGCCCGCACCCCGTAGACGTCGGCGATCAGCGCCTCGGTGAGCACCTCCTGCGGTGTGCCGGCGGCCACCGCCCTGCCCTGCTTGAGGACGACGACCCGGTCGCAGTACATCGCGGCCAGGTTCAGATCGTGCAGCGCGACGACGCTCGTCAGCCCGAGTTCGGTGATCAGGTCCAGCAACGCGAGCTGGTGCTGGATGTCGAGGTGGTTCGTGGGCTCGTCCAGCAGCAGCTCCCGCGGCTGCTGGGCGAGCGCGCGGGCGATCTGGACGCGCTGGCGCTCCCCGCCGGAGAGGGTGTGCCACAGCCGGCCGGCCTTGTCGCCGAGGCCGGTCCGCTCCAGCGCGGAACGGACCGCGGCCTCGTCCTGCGCCGAGGCGGCGCCCCAGGCCCGGCGAAGCGGCACCCGGCCCAGCCGCACGACGTCCAGGACGCTCAACGCCACCTGTGTGTCGGCCTGTTGCTCGACGACGGCGACCCGCCGGGCGACCGCCCGCCGCCCGACCTGCGTCAGCGGACGGCCGTCGAGGGTGACCACGCCCGAGGCGGGGGCGAGGACGCCCGCGAGCAGCCGCAGCAGCGTGGACTTGCCGGAACCGTTCGGGCCGAGCAGACCGGTGACGGTTCCCGGGCGCAGCGCGAGACCGACTCCGTCGAGGATCAGCGAACCGCCCGCCGTGTAGGCGAGGCGGTCGCCGCGCAGGCCGGCGCCCTCGGCGGTCCCCGTCATCGCGCGCTCCTGGTCCGGTACAGCACGAGGACGAACGCCGGGACGCCGATCAGCGAGGTCACCACGCCCACCGGCACCTCCTGCGGGTCCAGGACGGTGCGGGCGAGGGTGTCCACCCACACCAGGAAGACCGCCCCCGCCAGGGCGGTGGCCGGCAGCAGCCGGGTGTGTCCGGGACCGGTCAGGGCCCGGGCCGCGTGCGGGAGCACGAGTCCGACGAAGCCGATCGCCCCCGCCGAACTGACCAGCGTGGCCGTCAGCAGGGCGGTGGCGCAGAGCAGGACCAGCCGGGTGCGGGCCACGTGCACGCCCAGCGACGCGGCCGCGTCCTGCCCGAACGCGAAGGCGTCCAGCGTCGTCGCGTACCCCGCGCACACCAGCAGCACCCCGACCAGCACCGCCCCGCCCGCCCCCACGTCCGCCCAGCCGGCCCCGCTGAGCGAGCCGAGCAGCCAGAACAGGACGCCGCGGGTGGTCTCGGCGTCGGCGCTCGTCATGACGACGAACGAGGTGAGCGCCGAGAACAACTGCATCGCCGCCACCCCGGCGAGCACCACCCGGTCCGTGGCGCCGCCCAGCGTGTGACTGAGCAGCAGCACCAGCGCGAAGGAGACCGCCGCACCGAGGAACGCGCCCCCGGACACCGACAGGGCCCCGCCGCCCGCGCCGAGCACGACCACCACGACCGCGCCGGTCGAGGCGCCGGAGGAGATCCCGAGGACGAACGGGTCGGCGAGCGGGTTGCGCAGCAGGGACTGCATCACCGCCCCGCACACGGCGAGCCCGGCTCCGCACACCGCGGCCAGCAGCGTGCGCGGCAGCCGCAGATTCCACACGATGCCGTCCCGCAACGGCGTCAACCCGGTTTCGGCGAGGCCGAGATGGGCGGCCACCGTGGACAACACGTCCCGGACCGCGATGTCGGCCGGACCGATGGTGATCGCCACGGCGACGGACGCGCACAGCAGCGCGAGCCCGGCCGCCCACAGCAGCACCTGGCGCAGCCCCCGCGCCGCCACCGCCGCAGGAGCGGCGGCGGCCGCCGGGCCGACGGCGGTCATCGCGCGAGGCCGTACGCGCGCAGTGCCGCCGCGACCTTCTCCACGCCCTCGACGGTGCGCACGGTCGGGTTCATCGCCTGCCCGGACAGCAGGACGTACCGCTTCTCGCGCACCGCGGTCATGTTCCGGGTGACCGGGTCGGACTCCAGGAACGCGATCTTCTTGGCCGCGGTCTCGGCCGTCTGCTGCCTGCGGGTCAGATCGCCGATCACGAGGACGTCCGGGTCGCGGTCGGCGACGGTCTCCCAGTTGACCTGCGGCCACTCCTGTTCGGTGTCGTCGAAGACGTTCTTCGCGCCGAGTTCGCGGGTGATGACGCCGGGGGCGCCGCAGCAGCCGGCCAGGTAGGGGGACTGGGAGTTGGCGAACCAGTAGAGGAGTGTGACGTTCTTGGCATCGAGTCCCGAAGCGGCCCTGGCCACCCGGGACTTGAGGTCGGCCACCAGTTCCTCGCCCCGTTTCTCGACGCCGAACACCCGGGCCAGGTCGCGTACTTCGCCGTAGACCGCCTCCATGGTCAGCGGCTTCGTGCGGACGCCGTCGCCGCCGCCGCTGTTGTCCTTGCCCGTGCAGTCGGAGGGGGAGAGATAGGTCGGGATCCCGAGCTTGTCGAACTGGGCACGCGTGGCCACTCCGCCCTTGCCGAGCGTGGAGGCGAACGAGGCGGCCACGAAGTCGGGTTCGGCGTCCAGGACCTTCTCGAAGGAAGGCGCGTCGTCGGCCAGCCGCCTCACCCGGGCATCGGCCTTCTCGAGGCTCCTGGGCAGCGGGTCGGTCCAGGTGGCGGTACCCGCCATCCGGTCCGCGAGCCCGAGGGAGAGCATGATCTCCGTCGTGCCCTGGTTGAGGGAGACCGCCCGCCGAGGGGGCGTGTCGATCCGGACCCGCTGTCCGCAGTTGTCGAGCGTGACCGGCCGGCCGGCCGCGTGGCTGTCGGCGGGACCGTCGGAGGAGGCGGCGGAGCCGCCGCAGCCGGTCGCCAGGAGGGCTCCTGCCAGGAACAGGACGGCAGGAGCGACGGGACGTGCGAACGGCACGGAGTTTCCTTCGGCGTCGAGGGCTCAAGCGCGAAGCCCGGTCGTACGGTGCGCTCCTCCGGCCGGTCTGCGACACCGGAGGCCGCCAGCAGGTCTTCGGACTCGGGGTCACCCGGGCGAGGCGCCTTCCCGGAGCGCATGCGCGTCCAGTGGCCGAAAGCCCCGCCCGTCGCCCTTACCGCTGCGCGTCAGCTCCGGATTCCCACCGGATTCCCTGACCCCCGCGCGCCCCGGGGGCGCGCACGAGTACGACTGGCCTCGGCAAGCTACCACAGGCGTCGAGGGCCCCGACGGGGGTGACCTTCGGCACATCGGAGGTCTTCGGCCCGGTATGTGCTTTCATCGTGCACTTGTTGCTCATCGCGCACTGTTCCCGCAGGGAAAGCACGTGTCACCCGATCTCTGACCGGACGTCATATGAACGCTGCGGAAGCGGAAGACGGCCAGGCACTTACTTCGAGGTGGGTGAACCCGCATGTGAGGACGTGCTCCCGCCCGCCGTTCCAGCGCCTAGTCTGTGGTCCGGACCCCACCGGGCCTTCCCCGCAGCCTGGGCGGGATCTCAGCCCGTCACCACCGAGAACAGGCGGCCGAGGGCATGCAGCCACTGCGTCCAGAAGACCCCGAGCAACTCGGGCCGTATCGGCTCCTGGCCCGGCTCGGTGCGGGCGGCATGGGCCGGGTCTATCTCGCGCGGTCGTGGGCCGGCCGCGTCGTCGCCGTCAAGGTGATCCGTCCGGAGATGGCGGACGACGACAACTTCCGCATCCGTTTCCGGCGGGAGGTGGCGGCCGCGGCGGCGGTCGGCGGCCCCTACACGGCGCACGTGGTGGACGCCGCTCCGGACGACGAGACGCCCTGGCTCGCCACCGACCATGTGCCCGGCCCCACCCTGGCCGAGGCGGTCGCCGCGCACGGGCCGCTGCCGGTGGAGACGGTGCTCGCACTGGGCGCGGGCGTGGCCGAGGCGTTGACCGCCGTGCACGCCGAAGGGCTCGTGCACCGTGACCTCAAACCGTCCAACGTGCTGCTCGCGGCGGACGGCCCGCGGGTCATCGACTTCGGCATCGTGCGCGCCCGCGACGGCTATGAACTCACCGGTTCCGGCACCCTGTTCGGCTCTCTCGACTACATGTGCCCGGAGCAGGCCACCGGCGATCCGATGGGCCCGGAGGGCGACGTCTTCTGCCTCGGGTCGGTGCTCGCGTTCGCCGCGTCCGGGCGCTCGCCGTTCGGCGGGGCGGTGGGCGCTGCGCTGCTCTACCAGGTGGCGCACGGATCGCCCGACCTGAGCCTGGTGCCCGAACCGCTGGACAAGATCATCAGCCTCTGTCACGCCAAGGACCCGGCCCTGAGGATCCACCCCGACCGGCTCTCCGCGGCCTGCGCTCCCGGCGGCGCCGAACAGGTGCTGACGGACGGCTGGCTGCCGGCGCCCGTCGCCGCCATGGTCGCCTCCCACCAGGCGGCCGTGCGGGAGCTGGACCGCCCCGTGCCGCCGGACCCGGTCTCGCGGCCCGGAGGCTTCGCGCCGCCGGCGCCGGCCGAGGAGCCCGTCGCCGGGCCGTCCGGACCTGCCGGGCACAGGGCCGCCCACCCGGCCGTCGAGCGGCCGACGCACGGCACTCCCGAAAGCGACTGCGAAAGCGCAGGGGGAGGTGCGGGCGGGGGCGGAGGCAGAAACGGAAACAGCAAGAAAGACGTGGACGGAAGCGGAGTCGGTAACGGAGTCGGTAACGGCAGAGGAAACGTAAGCGGAGTCGGAGGCCGCGGCCGGGGCGCCGGCGTAGCGGCTGCGGCAGCAGGCGCGGGCCCCTCCACGGTGCTGCCGGGGGCCGAGTCGTT
>NZ_JBEPBI010000379.1:0-5281 GCF_040299045.1 Streptomyces sp. NPDC001027 | reverse complement strand
GATCTACCTCAGCCTGTTCCGGGACCAGCTCATCGGCGGAAACCAGTTCGTCGGCCTGGACAACTACACGCGGGCCCTGCAGGACGACGCCTTCTGGGGCGCGGTCGGCCGGGTGGCGCTCTTCCTCGCCGTGCAGGTGCCGCTGATGCTCGGCATCGCCCTGCTGGTGGCGCTCGCACTGGACAGCGGCCGGCTCTACGGCAAGAGCTTCTTCCGCATCACGATCTTCCTGCCGTACGCCGTGCCCGCCGTGGTGGCCACCCTGATGTGGGGCTTCATGTACGGCACCAAGTACGGCCTGGTGGGCGACATCAACTCCGCGTTCGGGGTGACCCTGCCCGACCTGCTCTCCCCCGGCTGGGTGCTCGCCTCCATCGGCAACATCGTGACCTGGGAGTTCGTCGGCTACAACATGCTGATCTTCTACTCGGCGCTGCGCGTCGTGCCGACCTCGCTGTACGAGGCGGCGGAGATCGACGGCGCCGGTCAGTGGCGGATCATCCGCTCGATCAAGCTGCCCGCGATCCGGGGAGCGATCGTCATCGCCACCATCTTCTCGATCATCGGCAGCTTCCAGCTCTTCAACGAGCCGAGCATCCTGCGTCCGCTGGCGCTGAACTCCATCACCACGGACTTCACGCCCAACTTCTACACGTACTCACTGTCGTTCAACGGCCAGCAGCACAACTACTCCGCGACGGTGGCCATCATCATGGGCGTCATCACGATGATCGTCGCCTACGCCGTCCAGCTGCGCGGCATGCGCAAGGAAGCGTGACCCGATGAGCACCTCTGTCACCGCCTCCCCCGCGAAGAGCGCCGCGCCCGGACTGCGGACCCCGCGCAAGAAGCACACCCCCGGCAAGCCGAAGCGCAATGTGCTGCTGACGGTGCTGATGGCCCTGATGGTCCTCTACACCGTGGTGCCGCTGATCTGGCTGATCATCAACTCGACGAAGACCCAGTCCGGCCTGGCCGACTCCAACGGCCTGTGGTTCGCCCACGACTTCGCCCTGTGGGACAACGTCCGGGACACCTTCACCTACCACGACGGCATCTTCGGCCGCTGGCTGCTCAACACCCTGCTGTACGTGGGACTCGGCGCGGGCGGCGCGACGCTGCTGGCCGTGCTCGGCGGGTACGCGCTGGCGAAGTTCCAGTTCCCCGGCAGGCGCGCCGTGTTCGCCGTGGTGATCGGCGCGGTGGCCGTGCCGGGCACGGCGCTGGCGGTGCCCACCTTCCTGATGTTCAGCAAGATGGGGCTGACCGACACCCCCTGGGCGGTCATCATCCCCTCGCTGGTGTCGCCGTTCGGCCTCTATCTGATGTGGGTGTTCGCCGCCGAGGCGATCCCGACCGAGCTGCTGGAGGCGGCCCGGATGGACGGGGCGAGCGAGGTGCGGACCTTCTTCCAGGTCGCGCTGCCGCTGCTGGCTCCCGGGATCGTGACCGTGCTGCTGTTCACCACGGTCGCCACCTGGAACAACTACTTCCTCCCGCTGATCATGCTGAAGGACCCGAACTGGTACCCGCTGACGCTGGGTCTGAGCGCCTGGAGCTCCCAGGCGCAGACCATCGGCGGCGACGTGATCTTCAACCTGGTGATCACGGGGTCCCTGCTGACGATCCTTCCGCTGATCGCCGCCTTCCTGTTCCTCCAGAAGTACTGGCAGTCCGGCCTCGCCGCCGGAAGCGTCAAGGAGTGACGGGACGGCTCCCTCAAGCCCCCCATTTAGGCCTTACCAGCACCACCCCCACCCTCACCTGTCCCACCCACGAAGAAGTGGAAGCCCCATGCGCAGAACAACGAGCCGCATACTGCGCGGCATCGCCCTCGTCTCCACCCTGGCCCTGGGCGTCACCGCCTGCGGCGGCTCGGACGACGGATCCGACACCAAGGCCGTCTCCGCCGGCGACATCCAGGCAGCGCTGGACAAGGGCGGCGACATCACGGTCTGGGCCTGGGAGCCCACCCTGAAGACCGTGGCCGCCGACTTCCAGAAGAAGTACCCGAAGGTCAAGGTCAACCTGGTCAGCGAGCGCTCCGGCGACAAGCACTACACCGCGCTGTCCAACGCGATCTCGGCCGGCAAGGGCGTGCCGGACGTCGCCCAGGTCGAGTACTTCGCCCTCGGCCAGTACTCCCTGACCAAGGGCCTCACCGACCTGGCCCCCTACGGCGCGGACAAGCTCGCGTCGAAGTACACGCCGGGCCCGTGGAACGCGGTCAGCGACGGCGACAAGGTCTACGGCCTGCCGATGGACTCGGGTCCGATGGCGCTGTTCTACAACAAGACGGTCTTCGACAAGTACAAGATCGCCGTCCCCACCACCTGGGACGAGTACCTGGACGCGGCCCGCAAGCTCCACAAGGCCGACCCGAAGGCCTACATCACCAGCGACCTCGGTGACGCGGGTCTGACCACTTCCCTGCTGTGGCAGGCCGGTTCGCGCCCCTACAAGGTCGACGGCACCAAGCTCGGCGTCAACTTCGACGACGCCGGCGCCAAGAAGTACGAGGCGGTCTGGCAGCAGCTGATCAGCGAGAAGCTGCTCGCCCCGGTCAACGGCTGGACGGACGACTGGTACAAGGGCCTGGGCGACGGCACCATCGCCACCCTCGCCACGGGCGCCTGGATGCCCGCCAACTTCAGCACCGGCGTCCCGAACGCCAAGGGCCAGTGGCGCGCGGCGCCGATGCCGGCCTGGACCAAGGGCGACAAGGCGAGCGCGGAGAACGGCGGCAGCTCGCTGGCCGTCCCGGCGCTGGCCAAGAACAAGGAACTCGCCTACGCCTTCACCGAGTACGCCAACGCCGGCGCAGGCGTCGCCAGCCGTGTCAGCGAGGGCGCCTTCCCCGCCACCAAGGCGGAGCTCGCGTCGCCCGCGTTCCAGAGCAAGAAGTTCGACTACTTCGACGGCCAGGAGGCGAACAAGATCTTCGCCGACTCCGCCGCGAACGTGGCGAGCGACTGGTCGTACCTTCCGTTCCAGCCGTACGCCAACTCGATCTTCAACGACACGGTCGGCAAGGCGTACGTCTCCGGCACCAAGCTGGCGGACGGCCTGAAGGCCTGGCAGGACGCCTCGGTCAAGTACGGCGAGGAGCAGGGCTTCACCATCCAGAAGTAGACGGCGAAGCAGTCGACCGCGATCGGTCGGCACAGCACCAGCACAGCAGTAAACGCCGGGCGGCGCGGCACCCGGGCCGCGCCGCCCCCGTGCACCACCTTCGGAAGGACCGCCATGATCTCCACCCTCCAGTCCCGCATGCTGAGCGGGGCGGACGGTGACCCCGCTCCGCGTCTGGCCTACGGCGCCGACTACAACCCCGAGCAGTGGCCCAGGGACGTGTGGGAGGAGGACGTCCGGCTGATGCAGGAGGCCGGCGTGACCGTCGTCTCCGTGGGGATCTTCTCCTGGGCCCGCATCCAGCCGGGCCCGGACACCTGGGACTTCGGCTGGCTCGACGAGGTCATGGACCTGCTGCACGCCGGCGGGATCGGCGTCGACCTGGCCACCGCCACCGCCTCCCCGCCGCCGTGGCTGACCACCGCCCACCCCGAGATCCTGCCGGTGACGGCGAACGGCGAGACCCTGTGGCCGGGCGCGCGCCAGCACTGGCGACCCACCTCCCCGGTCTTCCGCGAGCACGCCCTGCGGCTGGTCCGGGAGATCGCCGGCCGCTACAAGGACCACCCGGCCCTCGTCGCCTGGCACGTCTCCAACGAGCTGGGCTGCCACAACGTCTACGACCACTCGGACGACGCCGCCCGCGCCTTCCGGGTCTGGCTGCGCGCCCGCTACGGCAGCCTCGACGCGCTCAACCACGCCTGGGGAACGGCGTTCTGGTCGCAGCGCTACAGCGACTGGGAGCAGATCCTGCCGCCCCGGCTGGCCGCCTCGCACCCCAACCCGACCCAGCAGCTCGACTTCAAGCGGTTCTCCTCGGACGCCCTCAAGGACCACCTCGTCGCCGAGCGGGAGATCCTGCGGGAGATCACCCCCGCGATCCCGGTCACCACCAACTTCATGGTGATGGGCGGCACCAAGGGCATGAACTACCCGGACTGGGCGAGCGAGATCGACTTCGTCTCCAACGACCACTACGTGCACCCCGGCCCGCAGGACCGCGACGAGCTGTCGTTCAGCGCGAACCTCGTCAGCGGCATCGCCGGAGGCCGGCCGTGGTTCCTGATGGAGCACTCCACCAGCGCCGTCAACTGGCAGCCCGTCAACGTGGCGAAGCGGCCCGGCGACCTGGCCCGCGACTCGCTGCTGCACGTGGCGCACGGCGCCGACGCGGTGTGCTACTTCCAGTGGCGGCAGTCCGCGGCGGGCGCCGAGAAGTACCACTCGGCGATGGTTCCGCACGCCGGCCCCGACAGCGACCTCTTCCGCGCGGTCGCCGACCTCGGCGCGCAGCTCAAGACCCTGGCCCCGGTGGCCGGTTCGGAGCGCGAGGCCGCGTCCGTCGGCATCCTCTACGACTGGGAGTCGTGGTGGGCGAGCGAGCAGGACTCGCACCCCACCGCCCTGCTGGACTACCGGCAGGAGGCGCTCGACTGGTACTCGGCGCTGCTCGCCCTCGGCGTCCGCGCCGACCTCGTCACCACCCGCGCCGACCTCTCCCGGCACCGGGTGCTCGTCGCGCCCGTGCTGCACGTCGTCCCCGCCGAGCTCGCCAAGGAGCTCACCCGGTACGCCGAGCAGGGCGGCCACCTCGTCACCACGTACTTCTCCGGGATCGTCGACGAGAACGACCACGTGTGGCTCGGCGGTTACCCGGGCGCCCTGCGCGACCTGCTCGGCGTGCGCATCGAGGAGTTCGGTCCGCTGCTCGCCGGGGAGAGCGTGGAGCTCGACGACTCCACCTGGGGCACCCTGTGGACGGACCGGATCACCCTGACCGACGACGACACCGAGGTGCTGGCTCACTACCGCACGGGAGTGCACGCCGGCCGCCCCGCCGTCACCCGGCGGACCACGGGCGCCGGCTCCGCCTCGTACGTCTCCACGCGGCTGGGCGTCGACGGCCTCCGGTCGCTGCTGCCGCGGCTGCTGGACCCGGCCGGCGTCGGCAGCGAGCTGCCCGCCGACGCGCGGGGCAAGGTCGAGCTGACCGTCCGTCGCGGCGCCGGGGAACGGTTCCTGTTCCTCGTCAACCGGACCGACGCGACCGTGCCGGTGACCGGGCTGGAGGGAGAGCTCCTGATCGGCTCCGCCGGCCCGGACGGCGCCCCGGTGCTCGGCCCGCGGGAGGTCGCCGTCCTGCGACAGC
>NZ_JBEPBI010000378.1:0-5328 GCF_040299045.1 Streptomyces sp. NPDC001027 | reverse complement strand
CGTTGCCGGCGCCCGCGACCGTCGGATGGCCCTTCAGGACGCACGTCTTCCGGGAAACGTTGGTGAACTGCACGACCGCCGCCCCGGTCCCGGTCCCGGCGGGCGGGTGGGCGGCCTGCCGCGCGCTGATCTGGAGGGCGGAGGCCGGGCAGGCGGGCGGCGGGGTGGAGGTGGTGGTGCTCGCCGCTGTGCTCGCCGCCATGGCGGCGCCGGGCAGGATGCCGGTCACCGCCGCCGCGACGGCCGTGACCGCCGTCGTCGCCAGAGCCGCCCTGCGAATGCCGTTGCTGTGCCGCATGCTGTCGTCCCCCTGAGTCGTGTCGTCCGCGGGTTTCGGTCGTCGGTCGTCGCCCCGCGGTACGCGTGGTCGTCGGTACGTGAGTGCAGAGAGGGCGGGAGAGCGGCAGGGTTGCGTGCGGCGACTGCTTGTGACGCAACGGTGACGACAGGCTGCCTCCTGCGCAGATTGCCGTCAGGGCAGACAGAGGCGCCTCCAGCGCGCCACGGGCTCTGCCACGCCCCCGGTGCGCACCGAAGTTCGCTGAGTCGCTGAGTCGCTGAGTCGCTGACCTGCGGTGATCGAACTCCGATGACCCAAACTCGCGTCCGTCGAAATCCGATGGCAAACGGTCAAGATCCAGTGGCACGGGGGCAGCGGCAGACGGCGCCGCCGGTGGGCAGCCCGCCCACTAGAATCGGATGGGTGAACGATTCCCGTGCCCTGCCGCCTGACCTCCCCCGTCTTCGGACGCTGGAGACCTGACACTGGACTCTCAGTCCCTGGCCGGACCGCGCGGTTGCTCGCAGGACGCTTGCGCCCTCTCATCGGTGCGGGTTCAAGTGGTCAACGCCTCGGACGAGGAGTGCTCGTCGATCAGACGGCGGTAGATCCGGGGGGGGGGGGACGGTGTGGCGCTGTTTCCTGGTCGCATCCAGATTCGCCACGCCACGCTGGCAGCCCAGTTGGGTGCGTCTGTCGGTCGGCCGCACCTGGCAGTGCTGGGACGACGCACTCGCCGAGTCGTTCTTCGCCACCGTCAAGAGCGAGCTGCTCGACACCAGCTCCTGGCCCAGCCAGGTCGCCGCCCGCACCGCGATCTTCGATTTCCTCGAGGGCTGGTACGCCTTGCAGCGCCTGCACAGCAGCCTCGGCCACCACAGTCCCGCCGAATACTGGACCGCACTCGCGGCCTGACCGCCACACCGATGGCGTCCGTCACAGCGGATCGAGCTCAGTTGTCAGGCCACCGGTTTCAGGCAACGGCCGCGACACTACGACAGTGGACGCGAACGATGAGACCCGCGACCAGAGGTTGCCCCTGCCTCCAAGGCCAGTTCTGCCAGACATGGCCGCAGCACGCAGCCGCGGGCCAGCTGACGTTGTCGAGGCCCATGGGCAGTCCCTACGACTCAGCTGGCAGTGGAGGCATGCAATACACCGGGTCCGCTTGCCCGGAGGCCCGCATCCGGGCATCGTTTCGCTGCTGGAGGCTGCCGCCGCTCAACCCAAACAGGTGATCGGAATCCGAAGTCCCCATCACCCTGGCCCTGCCAGCAGTGCGCCACCGCCGATACCGTCGAGGTGCGCGGGCACGCCGGTGAGCACGTTGCGGAACAGTCCGGCGAACAGCATCGACTGCCCGGCCCCGGTCAGGGCCAGCGGGGCTGCCATGGCTCACAGGGAGACGTGCGGCCAGCCCCCCACCGGCTGCGTCGCGGCAGTCAGACCGGCAGGCGACCGGCTTTCGACCGCGAGAGCAACACCGTTGAGCGGTGCGTCAACTGCCTCGAGCAGTGGCGCAGCATTGCCACGCCCCACGAGAAGAGGGTCGTCCTCACACTGGGCGTATTCGGGCGATCCGACAGCGCGGCGAGGTGCCGTAGCCGTCGTCGCGCGCCCTCCTGCGGATGTCCCCTCCCCGCGCGGCCGTCGTCGCCCTGGTCCCCTGCGCCGCCCGGCCCCGCTCGCCGCGCCGGTTCGTGACCGCCGCCCTACGCTCGGGGCATGCGACGCCGCCCGATGCACATGTCTGCCGAGGCCCAGGACGCTCTGCGCACCGCGCTGGAGGAACTCCGCGCGGAGCTGAAGGTCCCCCTGAGCTTCCCCAAGCGCGTACTCAAAGCGGCCGACAAGGCCGCGGGTGAGGCGCGCTTGCCCGACAAGGACGCCACCCACCTGCCGTTCTTCACGATCGATCCGCCGGCCTCGAAGGACCTCGACCAGGCCATGCACCTGGAACGGCGGCCCGGTGGCGGCTACCGCGTGTACTACGCCATCGCGGACGTGGCGACCTTCGTCAGGGCGGGCAGCCCCCTGGACGTCGAGGCGCACGACAGGATCGAAACGCTGTACTTCCCCGACCTCAAGGTGCCCCTGCACCCGCCCGTCCTCTCCGAGGGCGCGGCCAGCCTGCTGCCGAACAAGGACCGCCCCGCCCTGTTGTGGCAGCACGACCTCGACGCCCACGGCAATCTGACCGACTCGTCCGTGAGCCGGGCCGTGATTCGAAGTCGGGCCCAGCTCGACTACGCCGGCGCCCAGCAGGCCATCGAGAACGGCACGGCGCAGGAGTCCCTCGGCCTGCTGCGAGAGATCGGCGAGCTGCGGGAGGCCGTCGAAATCGCGCGCGGCGGCATCTCGGTGAATCTGCCGGACCAGGAAGTCACCCTCGAGGACGGATCGTTCCGGCTGCGCTACGTGGCGGCGCTGCCGGTCGAGGGCTGGAACGAGCAGATCTCCCTCATGACCGGGATGTCCGCGGCCCAGATCATGCTCGACGCGGGCACCGGCATCCTGCGGACCCAGAAGGAGCAGGCCGAGCCGAACGTGATCAAGCGGCTGCACGACATCGCGAGGGCCTTGGGCATCGTCTGGCGGCCCGGCGTCTCGTACGCCACGCTGGTCCGCAGGCTCGATCCCCAGAACCAGCAGCACATGGCCTTCCTCACCGAGGCCACGAGCACGATGCTCAGGGCGCAGTACACCGTCTTCCGCGACAACCAGAAGCCGGCGTACACCATGCACGCAGCGATCGCGGCCCCGTACACCCATTGCACGGCTCCGCTGCGGCGCCTGGTCGACCGGTACACCGGTGAGCTGTGCGTGACGGCGTGCGCGGACAAGGCCCCGCCGAACTGGGTGCTCGACGCCCTGTCCTGCATCCCGTGCGACACGGCACGGGGGAAGGGCGGACTGGCGGGCCGGCAGACCGTGGACCTGGCCGAGGCCGCGGTGCTCAAGGACCGCGTGGGCGAGGTGTTCGACGCCGCGGTCATCGACACCGACGCGGAGCGCGGCAGGCCGCGCGAGGGCAAGGTGTTCCTGGCCGACCCCGCCGTGCTGGCCAAGGTCGTCTCGACCAACGGCCTGGATCTCCCACTCGGATCCAGCATCAGGGCCAGGCTCAAGCAGGCGGACCCCGCCGCGGACGAGGACAAGGTCCTGTTCACCGTGCCCTGAGGGGTGCCGTAATGATCTTGGGGCCGCCTCGGGCACAGCGGGCCTTCGTGCCGCCTGCGACCTGTCCGGCGAGGGCGAGGTCGCGCATCCGGGCGGCGCCGAGCACGGCGTGGCGGACGCCGGGATCAGGGCGCCGTCCCGCCGGCAACCGGGCAGGGGCGCGCTGTGCTGGGCTACGGGTGGACCCGCCATGACTGGTCTGCCTCAGCGCGAGCCACTTCGGCGTCGTACTGGCTGGCGTCAAAGTGGAACTCCGGTGGCGGGGGCGCGGGCGTGTGCGTGACTTTCCACGGAACCTCCCAGTTCGACCACTGCACGATGTCCCCGGACCGCTGCACGACGACGGTCAGGAATCCGCAGCAACTGCCGGTGCACTCCGGTTCGCCCAGCTCCAGGCGGCACGCCTCGCTGGTCGCTCGCAGAAGGCCGGGCTGGCCGACAGGCAGTACGTCAGCCGCGTAGGGCCCACGGCCGCCCTCGCGGACCGTCGCTTCGACCACGTCCTCCCCGTTGACCCAGAACCGCAACTGGGCAGCGAACCTGGGTCCCGGCCGCGACACCCTGATCTCCAAACGATCGAACACCAGACCACCCTATGGGGGGCGGCTGAGGTCGGCGCGTGGCCCAGCCGACAACCTCGGGGTTGAAGCTGCCGTTGCGGCAGCTCCTACCGTCGTGACCAGGGCCGGAGAAACCGGCCCGGCGACACACACGTACGGGAGTCGTGATGGACTGGCCGATCTCGGAGGTGGCCCGGATGTCGGGCGTGACCGCCCGGACACTGCGTCACTACGACGAGACGGGCCTGCTGCCGCAGGCCCGGATCGGCGCCAACGGGCGCCGCTACTACGAGGAGCGCCAGCTGCTGCGGCTGCAGCAGATCCTCGTGTTGCGGGCGCTGGGCGTCGGGCTGCCGGAGATCGGCCGGATCCTGTCAGAACAGGTCGACGAGGTGGATGCCCTGCGGGGGCACCACCAGCGCCTCCTCGAGGAACGGGACCGCCTCGAGGCACTGGCCGGCACCGTTTCCCGCACGATCGCCGAACTGGAACAGTCCAGGAAGGACGGCAACCCCATGACCGTCAACCGACCGGAGAACCTCTTCGAGGGCGTGGCGCCCTCCCAGTACGAGGAGAACCTGCGCGACTTCCCCGAACTCGCCGAAGAGGTCGCACGACGCGCCGACGCGATGAGCCAGGCCGACACCGACGCCGCGCACCGCGAGCGCACCGCCCAGATGATCCGGCTGGCCGAACTCATGGCCGCGGGCCACCCGGCCGACGCCGACCCGGTCCAGGCCGAGATCGTCGCCCAGTACCGGGCGGTGACCGCACTGCGCGCCGTCACCGCCGAGGACTACCGGGCCATCGGACGCTCCGTCGTCGACAACGAGACGTGGCGCGCCGCATACGAGGCCATCGCTTCCGGCCTGGCCGCGTACCAGCGCGACGCCATCGAGGTCTACGCCACCGCCCGGCTGAACTGAGACGCGATGCAACCGCCATCGGGGGAAGAGCCGCGACGGCGGTTGCGTCATGTCGCAGCGGCCCGACGATGTTCGATCCCGAGAACCGGCCGCGGCCCCCTCGACACCGTGCCGCCCGTTCCCGTGAGCAACGACTTCCCTCACAAGAGAGCGCCTCCCAGCGCGCTGACGGTCCGCGACCCGGGCTGGAACTTCGTTCTGTCCGCGGGCCGAGCAGCGGGACGTGTCCGGCCAGCCACAGATTGCAGACAGATTGCAGCCGGTCACGTCCTGCGCCCCGCTCCGCTCCTTCGCCGGCCAACCACGTGCTGGTCCCCCTCACTTGGGGGTCGGTTGAAGAACCTCCGCTCCCGGACCCCCGGTCGTTCACCCCGCGCCTCTG
>NZ_JBEPBI010000377.1:0-5394 GCF_040299045.1 Streptomyces sp. NPDC001027 | reverse complement strand
CGCCAACCAGGCAACGGCTGAACAAGTGAACCTGAAACCACGTCAACCCGCCCTGACCAGCTAGTCAGCACCTCCCGCGCAGCGGGGGAACCTCAATCCAGGGCGGCGAGCAGCTGTCCTCGCGGCCACGGGCCTGCGCTCGACCGGGCATGCCTGCGGTCCTGCATGCGCTGTGAGGCCAGCCACCGGCCCAGGGGGTACCCGTTGTGGACGTAGTCGGAGGCCACTGCCAGGTGCCCGTGTTCTGCGGCGAAGCATCGGGCACTGGCCAGACCCGCATCCGGCATTGCCCCGGCCGCATGCGCCTCCTGGTCGTCTCCAACGGCGACCGGAGTCTTCTCGCTGGGCTCCACCATGCCGATCTCTGCCAGCAGACGCCGCTGGTCAGGATGAAGGCTCTGTGGAGCGGCACGTTGCTGTGACAGCCACCGGGCCAGTTCGGCATCGATCCCCGAGAATCCGGCAGACGCATCCAGCCGCTGACCGCTTTCCACGAGCCGGCGGACGTGAGCGTAGGCGCGCTGCCAGGCCAGAGGCCATGGCGGATTCCACCATGGATCGATGGCATCGAGTGCGAGGGACCGCTTCGTGGCGCTTGAGGCGCGCCTTGCTCGGCTGCGCTGGCTGGTGAGCCAGGCTCCCAGCGGATAGCCCTGATACCGCACGCTCTTGCCCGAGACCGCCAGGTGCCGGTGTTCGGCGGCGTAGGCCTTGGCATGTGCCAGTGCCGCCTCGAAGCCGGCATGCATGCTGGCCCGCCGGGGCCGGGCCATGCGGGCCACCTCAACGGTGATCCCGATGTCGGCCAGCAGACGCTGCTGTTCGGGATGGAGCGCGTCGTAGTGGCTGCACTGCAGGTATAGCCACTCTCCGTTGAGGACGTGGGTACCGGGGAAACCGGCGGCCGCATCCGGCGGCCCGTGCACCGCGGCATGATCACGGGCCCGGTAGTACGACCGCTGCCACTGCGTCGGCCAGGGCACGTTCCACCACACATCCAAGGCCTCCAGCGCCTCTACACGCTCCTGCGACAGTGCCCAGGCCCTGGTCTTGACGTTGTGCAGCCATTCACCCAGCCGGAAGGAATCCACCATGGTGTCCTTCTGAACAGCAAGGTTGCCGTGCTCATGCGGATACCGGCGCGCGTAGGACAGACCGCTAGCGAAGGCCTTATCCGCTTGCAGGCTGTGCCCTCGCCGTCTCTTGGCCCCCACACCGCGCCCAGCAGGCCTGGCCACCTCGGCGAGCTCGTCTGCCACCGGCCGCGGACGATGGGCGGAGGCCACCGCCCACATACCCCTCTCCGCGGCCTGCCCGCCCCGGTGCGCCCGCACGCACTGATGAGCCCATGTAAACAAGGGACCTGACGTCTGCGCCGCGAGTTCCTCCACAAGCCAGGGCCGTCGCAGACAGCGTGCGACCGCCATGGGCAACGACGGCAGATCAGCAAGCCGGAACGGAACACCCCCACGCGCCTCGGCCACCACACGCCTGCGAAAAGCGCCGTCGGCGAGCAACGCGGCAAGCGCCACGGCCTCCGGATACGTCACAGCCTCCCGCGCCACCACCTGCCACGTCGCCCACTCCACCCTGGATTCCCACAGCGCGCGCAGCCGCGCCGGCCACAGCTGCTCGCGCGGCCACATTCGCTGCCACCACGACGCGGTCACCGCCTGAGCCACCTCGAAGGCGCCGACCGCCGCCGTACCGCGACGCAACAGCTTCCGATGCCGCTTCTGCGCCTGCACCCACAGCTCACCCGCCGGCAGCGCCACCACACAGCCCGCCGTGCCGGGCACCTGCATCAACCACGCGCGGTGCACCCCGCACACACGCTGGCCGGGCTGCAGGTACAAGCGCACGTCCTCTGGACGCCCAGTCCGCCTGACCGTGCATTCGGGGCACGCCGGCCCCCACGGCAGGACCATCTCCGGCGTGTGATGGAACTGCGCCGCCGGGCCTATGGGAAACCGCCGACGCGGCTCTTCTTGAGCCCAGGCTGGCAGTGCCTTGTGCAGGTGGTGAGACGCGACACGGCACAGCACTGCTACGCGATCGCGGGCCTCCTGATTGAGAAAGACCTCGCTGTCCGGCCGCGCTCGGCCCATGACGTTCGACCGCCCACTGGCGTCAGCCACTGCCGGCAGCAGCTCCTTGATCTCCAAGCCGTACCGAGCTGCCAACCTGCCCAGGAACGACTGCGTCATCTCGCCGTGTACCGGCGCCACCCGCCATACGCCAGCACCTAGCACCAACAGCTCAGCCTTCCCTCGACGCTGATCCCTCTCGCCCGTCCGTACGCATAACCCCCCATGGATGCAACTCGGTTACGGAATGCCGCTCATCCGGGATCGCTTTACTGCCATCCCACCCGCTGGCATGCGCCTATGCCCAGCGCATACCGATACTGGAGAGCTGCGCGATCCGTTCCGGCGACAGCGTCGCCGCGCGCGAGCGTTGGTTGCTGATCCATGCCCCCAGGCGGAACTGCAGTTCCCATCCCTCGTCTGCGAGCACGGTCTCTACGTGCTTGCGGGGGACGTTCAGGTGGCCCTCGCGTTCGTAGAACTGCTTGGCGGCTGCCAGGTTGGCGGCCCACTTGTCGGCCTGCGTGCGGCGCGGCTGGGGCTTCTCTTCCTCGGTCGCGGGGGTGATCCCGAGGATGTGCTCGCACATCCACTGCTGAACGGTGGTGAGCTTGTCCCAGCCCAGACGCTGGGCACGCACCCACCGCCCGAGATCCTCGGACTGCATCAGCACCTGGCCCGGCTCGGTGGGCAGTTCGCCGCCCTGCTCGAGGTGCAGCCGGGTGAGGTGGAAAGCCCGCTGCCACTCCACCGGCCAGGTGGGGCACCACGACGGGTCGATCTCCTCCAGCTGCTCGCGCCGGTCATCCGACAGCGCGCCGGCCGACGACCCCACAGGCAGCCCCTCGGCACGCCGCTGCTCGATCTCCGAGGCCTTTCGTGCTGCGGCCCTGGCGTTCTTTAGAAAAGTCCCTACTCGGTAACCCTGGTAGGTGGCGTCCAGCGGCGCCAACAGGTGCCCGTTTTCGGCGGCCCACCCGCGCGCCGCCGCGAGGCCCTCCTCCCAGGCGACGTCATAGTGCGACCACACCATGCCGAGCTTCTCCAACTGCTCGATGCGGTCCTCGTTCAGCGTCCCGCGGGCGTAGAAGCGCCTCGCGTCGGCCACCCATTGCCCCAGCGGGAAATCGGCCAGCGAGGCCGGCCACCCTCCAGCCTGAGCCTCCTCACCAGACGGCACGCGGAACGTGAACGGCACCTTCAGATCCCCGGACTCGCGTGCGTAGATGACGGAGGCCTCCACGCCCCGCCTCCAGTGCTCATGCTCCGGGTTGAGGACCCGCAGGTTGATGAACGCGGCCAGCTGCGCCGGGTCACGCGGCGCGCTGAACTTCAGCAGCCGCCGCGCGGGCGCCGACGGACCCCCGGACCGCTCACCCCGACCATCCTGGCCCTGTGTGGCCTTCTGGACGGGCTTGTAGGCGCTCGGGGCCTGCTGCTGCGCCAACTGCTCCACCACCCGGGCGTCGTGCGCCCTGAGCGCCTCCAGCAGCTTCGCCAACCCGCCGAACGCCCGGGAGGTCAGCATGTTGTCGGCCGTCTCGCCCGGCCCGAGCAGGACCGGGACGACCAGGCTGGCCACCTTGCCCTCGCCGGGCTGCATCCGCAGCGCCCGCCCGACGGCCTGGACGAGGTCGGGCATCGAGCCGCGCACGTCAGCCCAGTAGACGGAGTCGCAGTGCTTGGTGTCGACGCCCTCGCCCAGCACCTTCACCGAGCACAGGAAGCACTTCTCCACGACCGTGCCGTCCGCGGCGACCCCGGCGCCGAACTCACCCAGCCGACGCTGACGGTGGAGCGGCTTGTGCTCCCCGCACAGCCAGTCCGCCCAGATCGTCTTCGGGTACAGGTCGGGGTCGGCGGCGTGCAGCTGCGCGGCGACGTGAGGGAGGCCGGCAGCGAACGCCTCGGCTTCCTTGACGACATGGTGGAAGACCAGCGTGCGCTTGAAGTTCTCCTCCGACGACGCCTTCAGCAACGCGGTCTGCAGGGCGGCGAGCCGGGCCCCGCGAACCTCGTCCGAGCGGCCCTCAGCGCCCAGGAGCTGGGCGGCCTGGAGCTGGGTATCGGTGATGTCCACGCACACCACCTGGTACGGCGCACAGATCCCCCGGTCGATAGCCTCCGACAGCGTCAGCGTGTAGCAGCGGGCGCCGAACTGGCCGTCCGGGTCGTCCTCCATCGAGGCGACCAGCTCGCCCGGTGCGCCCTCGGAGTCCTCGTCCAGCTGCCACACCCGGGGCGTGGCCGTCATGTACAGGCGGCGCAGGGAAGGGATCTTCTGGTTGTTGTGGACGACCGCCCACGGCTTACCGATCCGGCCCGAACACCGGTGCGCCTCGTCCACGATGATCAGGTCCCAACCCGGGAGGCCGGCCTCGTGGGCGCGCTCCAGCGTGCCGAGCCCCAGGCTGGCGTACGTGGCGAACACGGTCACCTTGTCGAACGGCTTCACCCAGGAGACCAGCTCGTCCACGTCCGTTGTGTTGGGGAAGGACACCTGCTCCCCGCGCAGGGACGACACCCCGATCATCGGGCCCGTGCGACCTCCAGCGCGCCAGGAGGCCTCGGTCTGGGCGAGCAGATCCAGTGAGGGCACGAGCACCAGGACCCGGCCCGTGTGGAGCTCCTCAGCGCTCCGGGTGGCTACGAGGCTCTTGCCGGATCCGGTCGCCATGATCACCTGAGTCCGGAGACCACCCTCCGGCACAAGAGATCTTGCAGGCAATTCGAGGGCGTGCAGTACCGCGTCCACGGCTTCTCGCTGGTGGGGGCGGAGTTCCATTGCTGCCATTTCGGTCTGCCTTCTCCTGTAGGCCGGTGGGGCTTCCTACGCAGCAGGAAACGGGAAACCTGCACGTAGGCGATGTGCGAGCGGATACGGTGAAGCCACCGGGACCGGATCGCCGGGACTGATCTGGCGAGAGGAAGCCTGATCCAAAAGGCCCGAACCATCTCAGCGGTGCTGCTAGCTGAGTCCAGAGTCTATCTCGTGCTTCAAAATGAAGCAGAAACAACCGTGAAAATCCCTCGAACGTGGCTCGATCCTGTTAGCCTGACCCCATCGAACGTGATTCCAGACCCCGCCCCGACCCTGGCCATTCAGGCTTCCATGACCCTCCGTCACCTCTCCCCGTGCTCCCATGATTCCTCCCGCGCCACCCCTGTTGCTGCGTCAGGGCCGCGCGGAGCGTGGCCCGTTTCCCGCACGGAGTGCGGGGTGGTGGCTGGAGCGGAGCGGATGCCACCTCGGGCGGAGCCCGGGCGGCCGCTTGCGGCCGGCTCGTTCCTGGAGCGCAGCGGAGGG
>NZ_JBEPBI010000376.1:0-5425 GCF_040299045.1 Streptomyces sp. NPDC001027 | reverse complement strand
GACCGGAGCGCCCGGGCCGCCGGGACGCGGTGCGCCCTGCGGACGGGGCGCCTGCGGACGCGCCATGCCGGCGTTGCCGCCGGACGTGAAGGGGTTGTTGCCCGGACGCGGACCGGCCGGACGGGCGCCGCCCGGACGGGGCGCGCCACCGGGGCGCGGGCCCTGCGCGGCGGCCGGACGCTGACCGCGGTCACCACGGTCGCCGCGGTCCTGGCCCTGACCGGCGCCGGGGCGACCGGCGGGACGGGGCGCGCCGGGGCGCGGCGCCTGCGAGGCCGGACGCGGGGCGGACTGTGCCGGACCCGCGGGCTGGGCCGGGGCGGCCGGGGCCGACGGCGGAGCGGTGAACTCCGGGGCGGCGGGGGCCGGACGCGGGGCGGGCCGGGGGCCCGGACGCGGGCCGGGGGTCGTCGGCGCGGGGGCCGACGGGGCCGACGAGGCGGCAGGGGCGGCGGGAGCCGCGGGCTGCTGAGCCGTCGGAGGCTTGGGGGCGGCCGGCCGCGGAGCAGCCGGGCCCGGACGGGCCGCCTGCGCCGGAGAGGGCGCACCGGGCCTGGGGGCAGCCTTGCGCGGGGCGGGCTTGCCGCCGCCCTGGAAGGCGTCTGTCAACTTGCGGACAACGGGCGCCTCGATCGTCGAGGACGCCGAACGGACGAATTCACCGAGTTCCTGGAGCTTGGCCATGACGACCTTGCTCTCCACCCCGAACTCCTTGGCGAGTTCGTATACCCGGACCTTAGCCACTTCGCTCCTTTTAGGTCCGGGTGTGTCCGGACCGTCGCTACTTCATGGGCGTACTCATCGCGTGCTCATCGAGTGCTCATCGCAATCTCGACCTACTTCCAACTCGCGGGGTACCAGAGCCGCACGGGGGTTCCGTGCGACGCCTTCTTACGGTGTTGCCTGCTCGGCAACGGTCGTCTGCTCGACGTACTGGCGCAACGCCTTTGTGTCGAGCGCTCCCGGGGCTCGCAACGCCCTCGTGAACGCCCGCCGGCGTACCGCCTGATCGAGACAGAACGGGGCGGGATGCAGATACGCACCCCGGCCGGGCAGCGTACCGCGTGGATCAGGGACGCACGCGTCCTTGATCGCCACGATGCGCAGCAGCTCCGTCTTGGCCGCTCGCTCCCGGCACCCCACACAGGTGCGTTCAGGGCATGCTCCGGCGTGCGTCCGGCCAGACACAGCTAAGTCTACCTCCCCGTGCCGACCTCACCCCTTCAGGGCGTGGGTCGAACACTTGCCGCACAGAACTCTGACGTGATCTCAGCCCACTCAGGCCGAGATCTATTCCTCCGTCTGTTCGGTGTCCGGACGGATGTCGATCCGCCAGCCGGTCAGACGGGCGGCCAGACGGGCGTTCTGCCCCTCCTTGCCGATCGCCAGGGACAGCTGGTAGTCCGGCACGGTGACGCGCGCGGAGCGGGCTCCGAGGTCGACGACCTCCACCTTGGACACGCGGGCCGGGGACAGGGCGTTCGCCACCATCTCGGCCGGGTCGTCCGACCAGTCCACGATGTCGATCTTCTCGCCGTTGAGCTCGCCCATGACATTGCGCACCCGACCGCCCATGGGGCCGATGCAGGCGCCCTTGGCGTTCAGACCCGAACGGGTGGACCTGACGGCGATCTTCGTGCGGTGACCGGCCTCGCGGGCGATGGCGGCGATCTCGACGGACCCGTCGGCGATCTCCGGCACCTCCAGCGCGAAGAGCTTCTTCACCAGGTTGGGGTGCGTCCGGGAGAGGGTGACGGACGGGCCGCGCACGCCCTTCGCCACCCGGACGACGTACGACCGCAGCCGCAGGCCGTGCGGGTAGGTCTCGCCGGGCACCTGCTCCTGCACCGGCAGGATGGCCTCCAGCTTGCCGATGTCCACGAGCACGTTCTTCGGGTCGCGGCCCTGCTGGACGACGCCGGTGACGATGTCGCCCTCACGGCCGGCGTACTCGCCGAGCGTCGCGTCGTCCTCGGCGTCGCGCAGGCGCTGCAGGATGACCTGCTTGGCCGTGGTGGCGGCGATACGGCCGAAGTCGGACGGGGTGTCGTCGAACGTACGGGGCTCCTGCCCCTCCTCGAGGTCCTCGGGGTCCTCCTTCGCCCACACGGTCACGTGCCCCGATTGCCGGTCGAGCTCCACGCGCGCGTGACGGCGGCTTCCCTCGGTGCGGTGGTAGGCGATGAGGAGGGCCGACTCGATCGCCTCGACCAGCAGGTCGAAGGAGATCTCCTTCTCCCGCACCAAGCCCCGCAGGGCGCTCATGTCGATGTCCACGGCTACGCCTCCTCTTCCTTCTCGTTGCTGTCGCTCTGGCCGGCCGGGTCGTCCTTGCGGTTGAACTCGACCTGTACGCGTGCCTTGCCGACGTCGCCGAAGGCGAGTCGGCGGGCGGTGGCCTTGCGGCCCTTCACGCCGGGCACCTCGACGTCGAGCCCTTCGTCGTCGACCCGCAGGATCCGGGCGACCAGCTCGCCGCCCTCGCCGAGCTGGAATCGGACCAGCCGGCCGGCGGCGCGCACGTAGTGCCGGTGCTCGGTGAGGGTGCGCTCGGCGCCCGGGGTTCCGACCTCGAGGGTGTACTCGCCCTCGCCCATCGCGTCCGTCTCGTCGAGCTTCGCCGAGAGCGCGCGGCTCACATCGGCGATCCGGTCCAGGTCCGCTCCGGTGTCGGAGTCGACGACGACGCTCAGCACTCTTCTGCGGCCTACCGAGTCCACGGTGATCTCTTCGAGATCCAGACCCTGGGAGGCGACGAGCGGTTCCAGGAGCTCTCGCAGCCTCTCGCTCTGGGTGGTGCTCATCCGGGTGACTCCTCGGCCGCGTGTGCTGTTGTGGGTGGGGGCTCGTGTCTGGTCAAAGGGTATCCGGTCGCAGGGAGTGTTGCCGTCCACCTGTGCACGGACGGCGGTGGGGCCCCCCGCGCGCGGTGCCGCTGAGTGGTGCGCGGCGGGCGCGCGGGTACGGTGATCACGGGTTCGCCGCCCGCCAGGACAGGTCCCGGTGCCGTCCTGGTCTCCGTACGAGTTCGCCGAGGACGTCTGCCGTGCCGCTCCCCCACCCCTCGCGCACCCCCTCGGGGCCGCGAAGAAGAACCCTGCTCGCCTCGGCCGCCGGGGCCGCTCTGCTGGCGGGCTGCTCCGCCGGCCCCGAGGGGACCCCGAAGAGGGCGAGCGGCACCCCGTCGGTCACCGAGCGGGTACGCGCGCGTGCGGCGCGGGAGAGCAGCGGCCTGCTCGCGCGGTACGACGCCGCGCTCGCCGTCCATCCGGCGCTGGCGGCGCGGCTGGCTCCGCTGCGGGCGGAGGTCGTCCGGCATGTGGCGGCGTTCGGGGGCGTCGGCACGGCGTCCCTCTCCCCCACGGCCACCGCCACCGGTACCGGTACCGGTACCGACAGTCCTTTGGCCTCCGCCTCGGCCTCCGCGACCGCACCGGCGGGCGCCTCGGCCCCGTCGGCGGCAGCCCCGCCTCCGGGCGCCCAGCCTTCCGCCGTCCCGCCTCCCGCCGCCGCGCCGGCGACCGAGCGGGACGCCCTCGTGGGGCTCGCGGCCGCCGAGCGGGCGCTCGCCGACCGCAGGGCCGCGGAGCTGCTGGATGTTCCGGGCGAGCTGGCCCGGCTGCTGGCCTCGGTGGCGGCGGCCGGCGCGGCGCACGCCTATCTGCTGACGGAGGGGACGCGATGAGCGGGGAGACGGGCGCGGAGCTCACGGCGCTGCAGGCGGTGCTGGCCGCCGAGCACGCCGCGGTGTACGGGTACGGGGTGGTCGGCGGCCGCGTCGGCGAGGACCGCAGCTCCGAGGCGCGGGCGGCCTACGACGCGCACCGGGCGCGGCGGGACGCGCTGGCCCGGGACGTGCGCGACCTGGGCGCGGAGCCGGTCGCCGCGAGCGCCGGGTACGCGTTGCCGTTCCCGGTGGCGGACTCCGCGACGGCGGTCCGGCTCGCCGCCGACCTGGAGGACCGCGTGGCCGGGGTGTACTCCGACCTGGTGCGGGCAGCGACCGGGGCACGGCGGCGGGACGCCGCGGGCGCGCTGCGGGAGGCGGCGGTCCGCGCGGCGCGCTGGCGGGGCGGGAGCGTACCCTTCCCTGGGCTCGCCGAGCGGGGCGGTACGGATCCGGCCACGGCGTCGGCGTCCGCGGCGGCTCCGGACGCGGCGGCGGGAGTGCCCGCGCGTTAGGGCGAGACGCGCCCTGGACGAGAGGCGGGCGACGGCTCGGGCGGCCACGGGCTCGGGCGATTCGGCGGCGACGACGGCGGTTGCGGCGACAGCGGCTGCGGGGACGCCCACGGCTTGACCGGGAGACGGAAGGGAACGACTCGCGCATGGCTTTCGAACCGCCGCAGCGTCTGGTCCGGGCACTCGGTGAGACGGCACCGGACGGTGACAGCTGGTTGGAGACGCTGCCGGAGGCGGCCCGACAGGCCGTCGCGCTACGCGAGTTGACCGTCGACCGGGTGCAGGCGCCGGGCGGCCGGTCCAGCCTCGTCGTGCTCGTACGGCGGGCGGACGGGTCGCCGGCCGTGCTGAAGCTGGCTCCGCCCCGGTTCCGGCCGGAGGCCGAGCGGGCCGCGCTGACGCACTGGGACGGTCTGGGCGCCGTCCAGCTGCTGGACGGGCCGACGACGCCCGGGGTGCTGCTGCTCGAGCGGCTGCACCCCGATGTGTCCGTGCGGTCCCTGCCGGAGGCGAAGGCGCTGCTGGAGGCGGCCGGGACGCTGCGGCGGCTGTGGGTGCAGCCCCCGGCCGGCCATCCCTTCGAGAGCGTCGCCGACCGCACCGGGCGGCAGGCGGAGGCCATGCGGGCGAGCGCCTCGACGGAACCCGATGTGGCCGCCCTGGTGGACGCGGCGCTCGCCGCGCGCGAGGGGCTGCTGGCAGCGCCGCCCGAGCGTCTGCTGCTGCACGGCACGTTCCGGCAGAGCAAGGTGCTGGCGGGAGAGCGGATGCCGTGGCTCGCGGTGGGGCCCGACCCGGTGACGGGAGAGCGCGCGTTCGATCTCGCCCGGCTGGTGCGGGACCGGGTGGAGGATCTGATCGCCTCGCCGTCCGGGGCGACGACGACCCGCCGGCGGGTGAAGCGGCTCGCGGAGTCGCTGGAACTGGACCAGGAGCGAGTGCGGGGCTGGACCCTGTTCCGGGCGGTGGAGTCGGGCGTGCGCGCGCTGCGGGTGGGGCGCCGCAAGGACGCGGAACTGCTGCTGGAGTTCGCCGGCTGGCTCTAGGCCTCTGCGAAAGCAGAGAGATCGCCGGTGGGGCTCCGAGGACGCACGGCGCGGTCGTCGTCCGGGCCCCTGACAGCCCCGGCCGGCATTGCGCGTGCGACGCGGTGCCCGTCGTGCCTTCGCGGACCGGCGCCGGCCCCGGTTGCCGTTGCCCGGCCGTCGTGGCCGTTCCCCACCGTGGTGACGTTCTGTCACGC
>NZ_JBEPBI010000375.1:0-5459 GCF_040299045.1 Streptomyces sp. NPDC001027 | reverse complement strand
GGCATGCTGGTGCGGGAGCGGGAGTCGATCATCGGCGTCAACACGTTCCTGCTGCTGCCGCTGACCTTCCTCTCCCGTGGCGACGAGGGCCAGCTTGCCGGGCAGATCGGCCGCCATGAGGTCGACGCGGACGGCGACTCCGGCGCGGGCGGCATGCAGGTGCAGCAGCGCGGCCGAACCGTCGTTGTCCTCGGCCCAGGTCTCGTCGGCCAGTGTCCGCAAGTGCACCGGACCGCGCCCGGCCTGCGGGTGGCCGACGGGCACCACGACCACCATGTCGTCCAGACCGAGGAGCCGGCGTTCCAGCCGCGGGTCCTCGGGCAGTCCCGGCGGTGCGTCGGTGACGACGGCGATGTCGAGATCGCCGGCGATCACGTGGTCGTGCAGCGCCGAGCTCAGACCGGGCCGCAGGCTCCACCGCAGCGACCCGGTGCGCCTCAGCAGTTCCCGGACGGCATCGGGGACCACTCCCGCGGCCAGGGAAGGCGTCGCGCCAATGGCCAGCGACCGGTCGAACGCCCCGTCACCGGCCTCCCGTACGGCACGAACAGCGCGGTCGGCCTCGTGGAGCGTCGCCAGAGCATGGCGCCGGAACACCTCGCCCGCAGCCGTCGGACGCACGCCGCGCGCATGGCGCTCCACCAGCGGCGCCCCGAGCTCCCTCTCAAGCCCGGCGATCTGCCGGGAGACGGCGGACTGCGTGTGATGGAGCGCGGCGGCCGCCGCCGACAGCGAACCGAGCCGGCACACCGTCACGAAGGTCCGCCACACCGTCAGATCCATGGCGTCAGTATGACCGGCGGGTATGCGCGTCACGCAGGGCAGGTCCGCGAGATCTGCGCTTGTCGCAGTCATCGCCGTGCACCAGCCTGGCGTCCATGACCTCATCGCACACGATTGCCGTCCTCGGGCTGGGGCGCATGGGCGACGCGATCGCGACACGACTGGCCGCCGAGGACTGGGACGTCGTCGGCTGGACACGCTCCGGGCGAACATCGGGCGCGGTCCCGGTGGCCGCCGATCCGCACGAGGCCGTGGCGAAGGCCGGACTCGTGCTCCTGGCGCTGTTCGACGGTCCGGCCTGCCGACGGGTGCTCGACGACGTCCGCGGCTCGTTGCGAGCGGACGCCATCGTGGTGAACACCGGCGCCGTCGCCCCCGCCGAAGCAGCGGAACTGGCCCGCGAGTTCGGCGAGGCCTATGTGCACGCGCCCGTGCTCGGCTCCGTGCCGGCCGCCTCGGCGGGCGCCCTGCAGATTCTCACCGCCGCCTGCCAGGACACCCTCGACCGAGTCCAGCCCGTGCTGGCGGCGCTCGGCACCGTGCGTCGCGTCGACGACGCCTCCACCGCCGCTTCGCTCAAGCTGGTCGCCAACTGCGGCCTCGCCGGCGCCGTCCTCGCACTGCGAGACTCACTGCGGCAGTCCGACGCCCTCGGCCTCTCGCGCGCCCAGACGCTGGACATCCTCGAACTGGGCCAGCTTGGCGGGCTCGTGGCACGCAAACGGCCCTTTCTGGCCGGCGAGCCGAGCGCGGGCGCCGCTGAATTCACCGTCGGCGCGCTGGCCAAGGACCTGGCGCTGCTGGCCGCCGCGTCGAACACCCCGCTGCACGGCGCAGCCGGTCTGGTCCACGCCGACGCCAACGCCGACGTCGACCCCGAGTCGGACATCGCCGTCGCCGCGACGGCGCCCGCCGTGCAGGACGCCGTGCTCGAACCGCTCCACGCGTACATCCGCGGACACGCCACCGGCGACCCCGCCCACTTCCGCCGCGCCTTCCTGCCCACCGCCCACATCGAAGGGATCCGGGACGGCGCGTTCGTCTCATGGCCCCTGGACGAGTACTGCGCCCTCTTCCCCGGTCGGCCGGCGCCCGACGAGGCGACCCGGTCCCGCCGTGTCGACACCGTCGACGTCCACGGCACCGTGGCGACCGCGACCGTGACGCTCGCACACGGCACGGACGCCTTCACCGACATCTTCCTGCTGGCCCGCGTGGACGACGGCTGGCGCATCGCCAACAAGGTCTATCACCGCCGGAGTTGAAAGACGGGCAGCAGGGTTCAGAGAAGCCCGGCGCACCGATTATGATCTTGGTCATGTCTGTGCAGAACTCCGACAAGACCCTTTCCCGCAAGCAGAGGCTGCAGGAGAAGCAGCGTCGCCAGCTTGCGGTGGTGGACACCGTGGACAAGGCCGAGGCCAAGGTCCGCAAGGCCGAGCTCGAACTGGCCGTGGCCGTCACCGAGGCGGTGCAGGTGTTCGGCGACGAGCACGCGGCGTCCGAGGGACTGGACATGCCGGTCGCGGCGATCCGGCGCTTTCTCGGGATGGCGCAGGACGAAGCCGCCGCCGCCGACACCGGCGACGCACCCGAGGCCGTCGACGGGTCCTGAGACGCAGTGCGCGTCACAGCACCCGCGTCCGGCGACGACACACCGACGGACTGCTCCGACCCGGAACGACAGGACCGCCGCCTCCCGCGAGGCGGCGGTCCTGCCGTACGGCGAGCCCGATCCGGGCGATGTCCGTCCGGCGACGGACGCTAGTCACATACGACCGTCGTCACGCGCGTGATGACGGTCTCCCTGATGACCTTGGTGACCCAGTGCCCGTTCTCGAAGACCTGCACGGTGGTGAGAACGGTCACCGGGACGTAGCGGATCTCGGTGTGACAGCCGGCTGCGGGGGCGGCGTGAGCCGCACCGGAGCCGACGAGCACACCTCCGCCTGCCAGCAACATCGCCGCGGCCGTCGCGGCGGCAGCTCTGCGGATACGCATGGTGCATCACCTCGGATGTCGTCTGATGGCTGTGGCGTGGCCCCTGGAGAAGGCGGTCACCGCCAGTTCTGGTGCGGGTTGCCTGCCTGGCAGCCGATGGTGCGCAGGCCGAACTCGCTGTCGTCCAGGCACTCGCCGGTCGCCTGGTTCTCCAGGGAGATCGCGCCGCCGCCGCGCTGCCACACCCACCAGCTCTGCTGCTTGGAGGAATTGCAGGACCTGGTGTCGAGGGTGACTCCGTCGTCGTACAGGCAGCGACCGGTGGCGATGTTGCGGAACTGACGGGTGCCGTCGTTCCACACGTGGACGCGCCAGTTCTGGAAGTCCTTGCCGTTGCAGCCGAAGCCGCGCAGGCCGGAGGCGAAGCTGTCGTCGAGGCAGGAGCCGGTGGCGGCGTTGCCGTAGTGCTCGACGGCGTCGGCCGCCTCGGCCGGCACGGCGAACGCGCCCAGCAGGGAAAGGGCGGCGGCTGCGGTGGCCACGCCGGCCTGGCGTCGCGCTGTGCGGCGCGGACGAGGGCGGGTGTTCGCGGAGTGGGGCATGTCGGATCCATTCAGCAGGTGGGAAGCCTGGAACGCAGTGCTCGACAGCGGCGTGCGGTGCACCGCACACGTGCTGTCACGGGAACCATCCTGCTGACCTGCCGGATGGGCGAACAGGTCACCGGCCGTTCATCTGTGACCGGTCGGCCGGTCGGCCGGTCTCCCGGTCGCCGCGTGCCGTGGGGGAGAGTGAGCTGACGGTGGATGCGGGGCCGGGCGCCTCCGGTGAGCTGCGTCAGCGCGTGCCGTGCGGGTCGCCGCCGTGACGCAGTTGGTCGAGCTGTAGGTCCACCTGATCCGCTTCCTGATCGCGTCCTTGCCGCCGGTACAGATGCCGTGCCTGCTGCCAGACCTCTTGGGCCCGGTCGTCGTGGCCCAGTGCGGCGTGGGCGTGGCCGAGCCGTTCGAGCGTGTCGGCGGTCTCGTAGGTGTTGTCGAGGTCGCGGTAGAGGCTCATGGCCTGGAGATAGTGCCGGACGGCGTCGTGGTGCCGGCCGCTGTGGTGGTCGATGTAGCCGAGGCTGTCCAGGGTCTGTGCCTGGCCGTTCACGTCCTGATGGCGCTGGTAGAGGGCGAGGGCCGACTGGCAGTGCTCGCGTGCGGTGTCGTGCTCTCCGAGACGCGCGGCGTACCAGCCCACGGCGTTGAGTGCGTTGGCCTCGCCGATCGGCTGGTCGAGCCCCCGATACAGGTCGAGTGCGCGTCTGGCGTGCTCGAGGGCGCGCCGGCCGTCGGGCCAGATCGACGCGAGTGTGTAGTGCGCCTGGGCCTGCAGGGCGCGGTCGTTGCGCTGCTCGCTCAGGGCGAGTGCCTGGTTCAACGCGGCGATCGCCTCCTGATGGTGACCGAGCACGACGTGGGCACGGCCCAGAAGCCGATAGGCGAGTATCAGGGCGCCGGAGTCGGGCAGTCGGCCGGCGGAATCGATGGCGATCCGCCACACGCCGAGCTGATCGTGGCGGTGACCTCGTCGGTAGTGGAAGTCGTACAGCGCCCACGCCAGCTGCCAGGCCGTGTGGTGGTGGGCGTGTGCGACGGCGGTGCGCTGGGCGGCGAGCAGGTTCCTGTGCTCGGTGTCGAACCAGTCCATCGCGGCGGGGATGTCGGGCAGCGGCTCCGGGTCGCAGGCGGGCAGCGGCGGGGTGAGCTCGATGGGGTCGCGGTGGGAGTCCAGGAGACGGTCGGCGGCGTAGGCGGTGTGGGTGTAGAAGTCGAGCACCCGCCGTAACGCCGTCTCGCGTGTGCTGTCGGGCAGACGGGTGGTGGCGGCGTAGCGGCGGATGAGGTCGTGCATCCGGTAGCGGCCGCCGGCGTCCTGGTCGACCAGGGAGGCCTGCTCCAGCCTGCGCAAAACGGCCCTGGTCCGGATCCTGCCGAGTCCGGTGAGGCTGGTGGCGGCAGGCAGACCGATGTCGGGCCCGGGTGCGGCCGCGAGCAGGGCGAACACCTCGGCTTCCTCGTCGGTCAACGCCCGGTGGGACAACGAGAGCACCGCGGGCAGGCTTGCGGCGGGATCGGCGTCGTCCAGCAGGTCGAGTGCGCCGTCGCGCAGCTCGTCGGCCAGGCGGGCCAGGGACAGGTGGGGATGGGTGTGGGCGCGGCCGGCGACGATGCTCAGGGCCAGCGGGAACCCGCCGCACAGACCGATGAGGTCCTCGACTGCGGCGGGATCGGCGGCGACGCGGTCGGCGCCGAGCCGGGCGACGAGAAGTCCGTGGGCCTCGGCGTCGCTGAGCGTGCCGACGGACAGATGACGGGCGCCGTGGCCGGTGATCAGGCCCGACAGCCGGTTGCGGCTGGTGACGGCCACGGTGCAGGTGTCCCCGCCCGGCAGCAGGGACGTGACCTGCGCGGTGTCCGCGGCGTTGTCCAGCACCAGCAGCATCCGCTTGTCGGACACCAGGCTGCGGAACAGGGCCGCCTGAGCATGCGGGGCGACGGGGATGCGGTCGGGGTCGACGCCCAGCGCGTCGAGGAATCCGCGGACCGCCACGGCCGGGTCCATGGGCTCGCTGTCGGGGCTGAAGCCCCGCAGGTCGACGAAGAGCTGCCCGTCGGGGAATCGATCGGCGTTGCGGTGGGCCCAGTGCAGGGCCAGCCATGACTTGCCGACGCCGCCGGCCCCGGCGATTG
>NZ_JBEPBI010000374.1:0-5460 GCF_040299045.1 Streptomyces sp. NPDC001027 | reverse complement strand
CACCCCCCAGGTCATCCGATCGACAGGGGGCAACAGTCATGCCGGGCCCGGAGGCCAGCGGCCCTGTTGCAGGACCGCGAAAAACATAACGGGGGCGAGGCGCGCCGTCGCGTTTCGGCGCTCGACACGGCCGGCCGGCGGGGGTCGTGGTGATGATGTCACCATGACCATCACCTTCCGGATCCCCGCGACCGGCGCGGAACTCGTCGGGTTCTCGTACTCGCCGTCGATGGAGGCGGTGCTGAGCCTGCACGTGCTGGTGGAACCCAAGCATCATCCCGTCCAACACGCCTGGGTGCGGGCGATGCGCAGGCTGTCGCCGGCGCTGAAACGCGAGATCGACGCGTTCTCCTTCGCCTTCCGGTCCTACTTCCCGGAGTTCTTCTTCCCGTCGCCGACGGGAGAGCTCCTCGGCTTCGAGGACGAGATGCGACGGCTGCGCTCGCTCGATCCGGAGCTGGTGCAACTGGAGTTCGCCGTCGCGCTGGGTGGTCAGCCGTTGGGCGGCGGGCCCGGCAGGAACCCCGCCGCCCTCGACGAACCCGAAGTCCGCCGTCGACTGGACGAGCTGGCAGAGGCGTCAGGCGATCACCGGCTGGCCGGGCTGCTGCTCGATGAGCCCGCCGCACTGCAGGAGCGGTTTCTGAAGATGCTGGAGCGCTACTGGGAGGAAGCGTTCTCCCATGAGTGGCAGCGCATCGAGCCGACTCTCGCCGACAGCGTCGCCGAGGCCGGTTCTCAGATCGCCGAGCACGGTCTGTACACCCTGTTCCGTGGCCTGTGGCCGGAGGTGCGCAGCGAACCCGAGGCCGGGCGGGTCCGGCTGGAGCGAACGCACGACCACGACGTCGAGATCACGCCGGAAAGGCCGCTCGTCCTCGCCCCCAGCGCTTACGTATGGCCGCACGTTCGCGTCAACTGTGACGGCCCCTGGCCGCTCGGGCTGGTGTTCCCCGCGTCCTCCATCGTCCGGGAGGCCCGCCCGCGCATCCCCCCGGCGCGGCTGACGGGGATCCTGAGGGCGCTGGCCGACGACACCCGCCTGCGCACCCTGCGGCTGATCGCCGAACAGCCGCGCAGCACGCAGGAGCTCGCCCCCCTCGTCGGCATCACCGAGGCCGGTCTCTCCAAGCAGCTGCGCCTGCTGAGCGAGGCGGGTCTGGTCGAGCGCCGTCGTGAGGGCTACTACGTGCTGTACCGGTTGGTCCCGGAGCAGGTGGCCGCTCTCGCGCCCAGTCTGGAGGCGTTCCTGCACGCGGCCGACCCCACTGATTAGCGTCATTCTCAATCAGTTGATCGGGTCCGTCACTCGTCCCGACAGTGAGGGCATGACACTCCTGAAGGACCGGGACTTCCTGCTTCTGTTCGCAGGTCAGGGCATCTCACGTTTCGGTGACGGCATGTTCACCGCGACCACCGCCTGGCTGGCCTGGTCGCTCACCCATGATCCGGCGGCCGTGGCGCTGGTGACCGTGGCGGCGTACGCGCCGGCGTTTGCGACGACGTTCGTAGCCGCTTCCTACGCCGACCGCTACGACCGGCGACGTCTGATGATCCTCACGGACGTGCTCCGGGCGGCGCTGGTGGCTGTCACTGTGGGCCTGTTCGCGTTCGGGTCGATGAACCTGACCCTGCTGGTAGCAGCGACGGCGTTGCTGGCACTGGTCGGAGCGCCGTTCGCCCCGGCCCGCAACGCCATCGTGCCCCAGATCGTGCCGCCCGCTCTTCTGCAGCAGGCCAACGGACTGCTGCAGGTGGCCTTCCGCGCCGCGTTCTTCGTGGGGCCGCTGGTGCTTGCGCCCGTGCTGGCCGTCGCTTCCCTGACGGCCGCCGTGGCACTGAACGGACTGACCTTTCTGCTCTCGGCGGCCGCCGTAGCCGCCCTCCGGGTCCGCGCTCCCGTCAGCAGTCGGGCGACGGGGCTGCGCTCCGACCTGGCGGCGGGCCTGCGAGCGGTTCGGTCCCAGCCGGACGTACTGCTGGTCATCGTGACGTTCGTCCTGGCTCTCACTCTCACCAGCGGTTTCCTGACCGTCGGCCTGGTGGCCCTGGTGGGACAGGGCGGTGAATACGGTCTGCTGCTGGGCGTGGCCGGGCTGGCGGAGGTCGCCGGCGCCCTCCTCCTTTCCCGGATTCCGATCCGCAGACTCGCGCTGGTCGCCGTACTCGCCTGGGCCCTGCTGGGCGTCTTCCGACTTCCGCTGGGCCTGGCCGCTTCTCCGGTCGTGGCAGCGGCTCTGCTCGCGCTGACAGGGCTCGCCTCCGCGCTGACCGACATCCCGCTGATCGCACTGGTGCAACAGCGCATTGCGGACGGCCACCTCGCCAAGGCGCTCGGGCTGTGGGAGGCCGGCATCGCCGGCGCCCTCGCCGTGTCCCCGTTCATCGCATCGACGACCATCTCGCTGGTCGGAGCGAGGGCGGCCTTCATGCTGTCGGGAGCGGCCCTGGTCGCCCTTGCCGTGGTGGCCGCCACGATCCTCGCCGCGACAACGGTCCGGCAGCCCGGCTTGCCGGACAGTCGGACGGGCGCTGCAGACCGAGACCGCCGCGGCTTCATCGCCTCGCCCGATGAGGAAGGCTCTTCGACACGCTGAACCTCACGAGGACGGCTGGACTGCCTACGCAGCCCAGACCGCAGGCCCGCTCGAGCAGGAGCGGGCCTGCGGGGCACACCCTCGCCTCCCTCTCCCCCGGCGCCGGACGGGGCGATCTCCTGCGCAGCCCCCCGCTGCCTGGCGGCACGCCCCCGGCCCGGCCCTGCCTCGTCGTCACTGGTCGCAGGACGGGGCGGTGCCGCACACGTCGGTGAGACGCGTAGAGAAATGGGACACAACCTGTCGGGTTTCGGGTCGAGCATGGTGTCACCGGTCGGCGTCGAGGGTGACGCGGACGGACCGCAGCGACAGAAGAGGACACTCATGGGATTGACGCACGACACCTCGACACCGGATCTCCGCGGAAAGATCGCGCTGGTCGCGGGGGCCACACGGGGCGCCGGGCGCGGCATCGCCGTCCAGCTCGGCGCGGCAGGCGCGACGGTCTACGTCACCGGCCGCACGACTGCGGCCCGCCGGTCGGAGTACGACCGGCCCGAGACGTTCGCGGAGACCGCGGAACTCGTCACCGCCGCGGGCGGAACCGGCATCGCGGCGCCCACCGACCACCTGGAGCCCGAGCAGGTACGGGCGCTCGCCGAGCGCATCGGCGCCGAACAGGGGCGGCTCGACGTGCTGGTCAACAATGTCTGGGGCGGCGAGCGGCTGTTCGAGTTCGAGAAGCCGGTGTGGGAGCACGACCTCGACAACGGGCTGCGGCTGCTCCGGCTGGGCGTGGAGACCCACGCGATCACCAGTCATTTCCTGCTTCCCCTGTTGGTGCGGCAACCGGGCGGTCTCGTGGTCGAGATGACCGACGGCACGGCCGACTACAACAGAGCGAACTACCGGAACTCGTACTTCTACGATCTGGTCAAGAACAGCGTGCTGCGCATGGCGTTCGTGCTCGCGCACGAGCTGAGGCCGCACGGTGGGACGGCGGTGGCGGTCAGTCCGGGCTGGATGCGCTCGGAGATGATGCTCGACGCCTTCGGCGTCACGGAGGAACGCTGGCGTGACGCGCTGACCACGGTGCCGCATTTCTGCATCTCGGAGAGCCCGGCGTACGTCGGACGCGCGGTCGCGGCGCTGGCCGGCGACGCCGACGTGGCCCGCTGGAACGGCCGGTCGCTGTCCAGCGGGCAACTCGCACACGTCTACGACTTCACCGACCTCGACGGCTCACGCCCGGACTGCTGGCGCTACCTGGTCGAGGTCGCCGACGCCGGCAAGCCGGCGGACGCGACCGGGTATCGCTGACAAACAGCCCGCTCACAGGCCGGACGGGCCAGCCATGCGCCTGCCGGCGCACCGGCTCGGAGGCAGGAGCGCGCGACCAGCGGGCCGGATGCGTCCGAACACTGTCGACCGGTCTTTGCCTCTGTCAGAGCTCGAACGCATATGCGCGGTGTGATGGAGGGCGCGACGACGAGGCGCCCGGGCTTCGCGCGCCCCGAGGTGCGCGCCGAATGCGCTCTGCCAAGCGGAGTCGGCCGTACTTTACCTTCACATCGCGGGACAAAAAAGCGGTCACCTTACCACCTCAGAAGGAAGTGGGACAGGTACGCCGTACGTACTGCATTCGTCCGGGAAGGCTGTTTCGCCGAGTTGGGGGGCGTTATGGACATGCGTTATGAAGCGTATTCGTACGCGGACAAGACGTTCTACGACTCACCGGTGCGGTGGGCGACCTCGGAGGAGTTCGCTGCGGTGGGGGAGCCGTTACCTGCCGGCTGGCTCGGCTCCGCGAGAGAGGTGTGGGTGGGGCGCACGCCCGCCGCCGTCGAACTGCCGGACCAGGGCTGGAAGATCCATGTGTCGGCCTGCCTGGACAACGCCGAGCACATCCTCTCCGTCGTCGGCTCCTACTGCCTCCAGCACAACGTGGCCTACAAGTTCCTGCGCAGTCCCGCCCTGGTGCAGACGCAGAACGCCAAGTACGCCTCACGCGGGTCCAGCGGCAAGTTCATGACCCTCTACCCGGTCGACGAACCCGAGCTGGAACGGTGTCTCACCGACCTCGACGAGGCGCTGGCCGGCCTGCGGGGCCCGTACATCCTGAGCGACCTGCGGTGGCGCAACGGGCCGTTGTACCTGCGCTACGGCGGATTCACCGAGCAGTTCTGCCGGTCGGACAGCGGCGAGCTCGTCCTGGCCCTGCGCGAACCGTCCGGCCGGCTGCGCCCCGACGTACGGCGCGCCGTGTTCGAGGTGCCCGACTGGGCCCCCGTCCCCGCCGTGCTGGCGCAGGCGCTCGCCGACCGGGCCGCGACGAGCATGGCCGACCTCCCCTACACCGTGGAACGGGCCCTGCACTTCTCCAACGGCGGAGGCATCTACCTCGCACGACACACCTCCGGCGGAGAGCAAGTCGTCCTCAAGGAGGCCCGCCCGGACGCAGGTCTCGATCAGCGCGGCGACGACGCCGTGTCGCGGCTCGGCAGAGAGCGCGACATCCTGCACCGCCTGAAGGGCGTGCCCTTCGTTCCCGCCGCACTCGGCTACCACATCGCCTGGGAACACCACTTCCTGGTGCAGGAGTACATACCCGGTGAGCCGCTGAACAGATGGTTCGGCCAACGCTACCCCCTGATTCATCCCGACCCGGCCCCCGGAGCGGTCGATCGCTTCCGGGACGAGGCCCTGGACGTCCTTGCGAAGATCGAGGAAGGGCTGCGCGCCATTCACGCCCGCGGCGTGGTCTTCGGAGACCTCCACCCACGCAACCTGATAGTCCGTCCCGACGGCCGGGTGTGCTTCGTCGACTTCGAACTGGCCTCGCCTGCCGACGACTTCGTCAGACCAGGGCTCGGCGCGGCCGGCTTCGCAGCCCCCGCCGACCTCAGCGGGTACGCGATCGACG
>NZ_JBEPBI010000373.1:0-5477 GCF_040299045.1 Streptomyces sp. NPDC001027 | reverse complement strand
CGGAGAAGAGCCACATCTCGGTGATCTTGCCATTCTGGATGCGCAGGAGGTCCACGCCGTCCATCGCCATGGACGTGTCGCCGCGGCGGCCGGTGAAGTGAAGGGCGGCGGCGACCAGGTCGCCGTTGCCCATGAGGGAGTGGATCCTGTCGATGGCGAAGGTGCCCTGGCTGGCCTCCATCATGCTGCCGAGCATCTGGAAGACGGCGCCCTGGCCCTTGTGGTCGCCGGAGAACTGGTTGGCGCCGGGCTGGTGCCAGACGATCTCCTCGTCGAGGAGGCCGCCGAGGGCGGCCATGTCTCCGGTCTGCACGGCCTGGAAGTAGGCGTCGGCCAGGTCGAGGTTGACAGTGGTCATCGTGGTCTCCGTGGGTTCGGTCGGGGTCATCGGGCGAAGTCGAGGCGGTCGGCGAGGCCGGCTTCGGCGAAGGCGGCCTGGATCTCGCCGCGGCCTTCCCGAAAGTGAGCCCAGCTGTCGTAGTGCGCGGGGACGACGCGTCGGGCGCCGAGTGTCTCGGCGGCCTCGGCGCCCTGGGCGCTGTCGAGGGTGAGCAGGGCGCCGTCGAAGGCGAAGGGCATGCGGGCTCCGCCGAGGAAGAGGATCGCGGTGTCGACGGGGGCGAACCTCTTGGCGATCTCCCTGACGTGCTCCAGGGCGGCGTTGTCGCCGCTGACGTAGATCGACGGCAGGTCGTCGGAGGTGAGCATGAAGCCGATGACGTCGCCGGTGACAGGCTCGCAGCCCGCGGGACCGTGCCGGGCGGGCACGCCGGTGACGGTCACGCTGCCGCCGTCCGGCCGCTCGAGCTCGGCAGTCTGCCAGAAGGCGAGGCCGCGGGCGTTGCCGCCCAGGCGGCCGGCGCCGCTCTCGGTGGTGAAGGCGACCGGCGCCTCGGCCAGGAGGGCACGGCCGGCGTGGTCGAGGTTGTCGTCGTGCTCGTCGTGGGAGAGCAGCACGGCGTCGACGCGGCCGAGGCCGGCGGCGGTGACCGTCGAGGGGTCGGTCTTGAGGAGCTTGTGGTCGCCCGGGAGGGGCATCGGGTACTCGCCGGGCGGGTCGAAGGTCGGGTCGGTGACGAACCTGAGTCCGCCGTACTCGAACAGGGCGGTGGGACCGCCGTAGACGCGGACGGGGATCTTCTCGCCGGTGGCGTCGGCGTCGGCGCCGGACATCGGGGCACCTTTCGGTCGGGGGGACGGGGGTACGAGGCCCTGCGGCGTGCTCCGGCGGCAGAGGCTGGACGCAAGAGGCACGGGTCACGGGGCTGTCGGCTCCCTGAAAGGGCAGCCAACCGGGGTGGATGGCGGCCCATGGCCGGGCTTTTACGGGGCGGGTACGGAGAACACTCCGAAGTGGTTGCTCGCTGTGTCCCTGAGCCGGGCGAAGGTGAAGCCCGCGGAGTCGGAGACCGGCGCCATGAGCACCTCGGCGCCCAGCTTCTCGGCGCGCTCGACGGTCGCGGCGACGTCCTGGACGAAGACGTAGAAGATCGCGTAGTCGGGGAAGCCGCCCTCCGACTCCCATACGCCGCCGCCCGGTTGCGGGGCGCCGGTGGTCATCACCGAGTGGTAGGTGACCCCCGGGGTGTTGGTGTTGAGGACGTACTGCCAGTCGAAGAGTTCGCCGTAGAACTCCTTGACCTTCTCCGGCTGGTCGGTGCCGAACTCGAACCAGGCGACCGAGTTGAATGCGGGAACCGTCATGACGCTCACTCCTTACGCCCCTTGGGGGCAGAGATGTGTGTCTCCGTGGCATGCCGAATCCAGGCAGTGAAGTCGCCTCGCGCCGGGGCGACATGCCGGGCCGGCGGAGACGAGAACCGGAATCGGCCCGGCGTCCAGCAAACCATTTGTATTCCATGGAAGCAACTTCCTTGGATTATTGTTCCACGAGTGCGGGTGCGTGCTCGGTGGTTTGCGGATGACCGGGCCTGGCCGCAGACAGCGGAAGGACGCAGCCCCGCGTATGCGGACCGCCGGTCCGTCAAGGAGTGGGGCGGCTGCCTGTACGTGGTGAAGGGCGCGGTCGAACTCGCCCCGCCGGGCGGGGGCTCGGATCAGGCGGTGACGTCGGCCTTGGGGTCCGGCACCGCCGTGGCCCAGGCGCCCATGGCGTCCAGGACCTCGCGCAGCCCCTCCCCGAGAGGGGTGAGCGCGTATTCGACGCGGGGCGGGATCTCCGCGTACGTCGTGCGCGTGACGATGCCGTGCCGCTCGAACTGGCGCAGTCGGCTGGTCAGGGTGTGCGGACTGATCCCCGGCAGGGCATCGCGCAGCTGGTTGAACCGGTGGGAGCCGTGGAGCAGCTCGCGCACGATCAGGGTGGCCCACGGTCCGTTGAGCAGCGTGAGGAACCGGGCGACGCCGCACTCGGGGAGACAGGGATCGGTCACAGTTTCTGACCGTACTCCATTAGTGCAGTTGATGTAACTGGTGCATCGCATGCACTAATGGGGCCATGACCTATGTGATCCATGGCGCCACCGGTGCCCAGGGCGGCCCTGTCGTCGCCGCTCTCGCCGCTGCGGGCAAGTCCGTGACCGCTCTGACGCGCAACCCCGACGCGGTCGTGCACGGCGCGCAGCGCGTCGTGGCCGCCGGCTACTCCGCCGTCGACCTGACCGACGCCTACCGAGGCGCCGAGGGCGTCTTCGTCCACCTGCCGGTGGCCCCCGAGCAGGACCGCCAGACCTACGCGCACAACATCCTCACCGCTGTCGGCGAGGCCCGGCCGGACCACGTCGTGTTCTCCACCAGCGGTTTCGCCGTCGATGCCGCCATCGGCGGTGCCGCGGCGGCCCTGGCCGTCGGCCTGGCCGACAGCGGTGTGTCCCACGCGGTCGTCGCACCCGAGCTCTACCTCGAGAATCTGCTCATGCCGCACGTCATCGGCTCGGTCCGCGAGCGCGGCGTTCTGCCCTACCCGATCCGGACCGACTTCCCCGTCTCCTGGGCCTCCCACCTGGACATCGCTGACGCCGTCGTGGCCCTGCTCGACCGCACGGACGTCACCGGCGTGATCTCCGTCGGCCAGTACCCGGCGATCACGGGGCCGGAGCTGGCCGAAGCGTTCGGCGCCCGGCTCGGACGGAACGTCGTCTTCGACCAGATCACCCCCGAGGAGTTCCGTACGTCGATGACTCCCCTGATGGGGGAAAGCGCCGCCGCCGACATCGCAGGGGCCTACCAGGCGATGAGCGCCATGCCTGACCGCTCGATCGCGCCGGAAACCTCCGCCCAGAAGCTGCTGGGAGTGACCCCCCGGACCACAAGCCAGTGGCTGGCCGACATCGGCCTCTGACCGCAACCGCTGTCAGTTTTCGCCGAGTTCGCCAAGATGTGGTCGCCTCCCGCCGCATCCGGCGCGCGGCGGGAGGCGGTCAGATCACGGCTGCGAGCGACGTTGGGTGGTGGATGGTCTTGCTGCCGAAGTTCTGACTGGCGACGTGGCGGCTGGCCCGCCATTGCCGGAAGAGTGGGTAGTGGACGGAGAGTTCGCCGACCAGGCTGACGAGTCGTGGGTCCTTGGGGTTGTCGACGGCCTTCATGCGCGGGTCGGTGAACAGCATGCGAATGTAGTTGCGCTCGTGCGGGGCCATCTTGTCGATGAGCCCTCGACGCCATCACCGCCGAGCTCCTCGCAGGCCCCGCCATCGACTACCAACACCGCCGCGAGGCCCTCGCCACCTGGACGCTGGAACCCGAGAACTGGCAGCACATGCTCACCCAGCTCCCGGACCTCACGAGCCACCGAAAGCCCCTCAGCGACGACCGCCGGCGCCTGGCCGTCAGCGGCTACATCTGGACCCGCGTCACCGAAGGCGAGCCCGACTTCGCACCCTGCCCGCCACACATCGCCCCCGACCCCGCACTACGCGCCGTCTGGACCCGGGAGCGACACAACGTCTTCCACTGGCTCCGCACAACTGACCACCAGCCCTACTACGGAGCCCTCAAGCCACTGCTCGAAGACCACGCCGAGCGCCTGGCCAAGGCGATCGACCACTGTCAGTGACGGCATGCACAATGCGTTCATGAGCCACGACTACAGGCCCGGTGACGTGCTGTTGCTGGAGTGCCAGTTCACTGAGACCGCCGTCACCGACGTCACCTGTTACCACGTGTCCGTGCGGTGGCCGTGGTTGGAAGTGGACCCACAGGCCGAGAACTTCAGGTGGAACGGGCAGAGGGCGCTTCCAACGCCCGCGGCCCGCGAGTGGGAGATCTTCCGAACGGAACCGGCGGAGACCGCACTGAAGCCGGGCGATGCCTGCCTGGTGGGAATCCCAGCGACCGTGGTGCACGTCCAGGCAGTCCACCACTTCGATCCGCCCCTGATCACCGGCATGCTGCCCCGGCCCGCGTCCTACCTTGAGGTCCTGCAGCAGGGTGAGACCCACGACCCTTCCCTCGAGGACCAGGGCTACACGATCGATCCGGCCGGCGGCGAACCCATACGCATCGAGCTGTTCTTCCGTCCGTACGCCTTCCTCGAACTGGGTGATGAGGTTGTTGACCGGGACGGGCGCGCCTGGCGGTTCGATGCAGCCTGGAACTGGCACCCCTTCGACGGCGAACAGCCGGGCACTCCGGCCTGGCCGCTGAAGTTGATCACCCGCCAGGGTGAGCCGACACCGAAGGAAGCCGAAGAGGTCGCCCGGGCAACAGCAGTCGGCAGCCACTTGGACGAACTGGAGCGGTGGAGCGCACTCACTCACGCGCGACCAGCCGCCCATCAGCAGTAGGCCCCGCCGGTGACAAGAAGCCTGCCTACGTGACAGCTATCTTGCTTCGGCTCACTACCCTGCGGAAACGGTGCCTCCGAGTGACAACAATCAGTAGTCCAGGTCGAGGTAGTCGATGTCGTTGAGGGTGACGTCGGAGAGCGCTGTGGCGCGGCCTCCGCCGTCCTGGAAGTAGATCTCCTTGAATCCCTCGGCGATGATCTGGCGCATCTGCTGGTCACTGGCGCCTGTGTTGCGGGCGTCGAAGAGGCGTTGTGCGTACGCAGGTGGCAGGTGCACGGTCAGCCGTCGGAAGCGTCCGTCGTCGGTGGTGCCGATGGGTGCGGTGTAGCCGAACCGCGCCCTTGTCTCCACCGTGATGCCCGTGGCGGTGGCGGCCTGCTTACGGCGGCGTCTGCGGACCTGGGGCTGCCAGCGCGCCCGTACGGCCGCGTCGATCCGTTCGGCGATGGCCTGGGGCGGGTGCTTGCGTTCGCCCTTGCGGTAGCGCTCGACCGAGCGTTGGCTGACCCCGATCTCCTCTGCGACGGCGCGGGTCGTCTTGAGCTGCTTCATCAGGTAGTTGATGCGGGCCTGGAGTGTCTTGGGCGGCTGGCGGGTGAAGCCCTCTCGGTCGGCGCGTTCGATGGCGTCGTCGATCTCTCCCACAGCGGCTACTCGCCTTCGTCCAGGACGGCGTCGCCGCCCTTGATGTGGCGGGCGGGGTTGTAGCCCTGCTCCATGAGGTCGACC
>NZ_JBEPBI010000372.1:0-5483 GCF_040299045.1 Streptomyces sp. NPDC001027 | reverse complement strand
GCCGTCCGCGCAGGACAGCGCGAGATGCAGCACCCCCTGCGTCGCCAGGGTGACTCCGATCGTGGTGACCGGGGCGCGGCGGCGTCGCGCGAGCGGCCAGGCCGCCGAGAACTGCGCCACGGTCAGCACGGTCATCAGCCGCCAGGGCACCGTGCCTTCGGCGACCGCGTGGTGGCCGAAGACCGCGAGGACGGTGCCGAGCGCGGCGAACAGCCCGGCCCGCGCGCAGGTCCCCGCGTGGTCGGCCCGTTCTGCTCCGGCGCTTCCGCGGACTCCGCTCACGTGATCAGACGGCACGGTCGCCCGTCGTCCTCGTCGGCGACCCTGCGGCCGGCACCTGCGTTCACCTCGACGTATACGTCTGACCAGGCGGTCCTGTTCACCTGCTTGCGACTCCCCGACGAATCCCTGGGCGGACAAACCGCTGCGGAACGTCCGGCGGGCGTTGATCAGTTCCTCGAACCGCTGCCATGAGTTTTGTAGAAAGCCCTTCCATCGCCGTTTCGGCTTGCCACTCTCTTCCTGCACCCGCGGATGTCATGTCCGCAACCACCGAACCGCCGATGGGATCTCCCATGCCTCGAACCAGCAGGACCTCCCGGCTCGTCAGAGCCACGACCGTCGCGGGCAGCGCCCTCGCCCTCACGGTCGCCCTGTCGGGCAGCGCTTCTGCAGGCGTGCTGCAGAACCTCCCCGAGAACGCCACGGCGTTCCAGACGTTCTTCGAGCCCGTGTACGACTACGACACGGACTCGTGCTACCCCGCCGCCGCCGTCGACCCGGCCGGCAATCTCAACGGCGGCCTGAAGCCGACCGGTTCCGTCACCGGACAGTGCCGCGGCGGCCACCTCGACCACGCCAACACCTACTCGCGGGCCAAGTGCAACAACGGCTGGTGCGGGATCATCTACGCCAGCTACTTCGAGAAGGACGAGGCCTCGCCCGGCATTGGCCACCGCCACGACTGGGAGTGCATGGTCGTCTGGGTCGTCCAGGGCGCGAACACGCCGTCGTACCTGTCCGCCTCCCGGCACGGCGGGTTCAGCACGCACCCGATCGCCGACGTCCCGATGAGCGGCCAGCGCGTCATGGCCGTCTACCACAAGGACGGCGCCAGCACCCATGCCTTCCGCTTCGCCAAGTGGGGCGAGACGGCGGAGAACGACACCGGCGCCTGGCACCAGGAGAACCTGCTCACCTGGGACAACCTGGCGCCCAACGTGCGCAACGTGCTGAACGGCTCCGACTGGGGCGACGCCAATCTCCCCCTCCAGGACTCCAAGTTCAACGACACCCTCAACAAGGCCAAGCCGTCCGGGATCCCCTTCGCCCCGTACGCCTGACGCCCACAAGGCGCGGCCCTCACGCATTCCCCGAAGCGGAGCCGGCCCACCGGCCCGGCCCCCCCGCCGCCACGACGATCAGCCGCCCCCCACACGCCGGGGCGGCTGATCCGGGACGGACGCCGCCGAATGTCACGCACGTCGCCGTGCGGAGCGGACACCTCGTGCCGAACGGACGTCGCCTGGCCGGGCGAACGACCTGAGCGGACGACCGCGCCCGCCGCCGGTCAGAAGCTGCCGTAGTTGACCTGCCAGGTCGGCAGGCCCATCCGGCGCCACACCGCGACGACGCGATCCCGGTCGTCGAGGGAGACCCGCACCGCGAACCGGTGACGCACATGCCGGTCGAACAGCTCCGCCTTCACCACGTCGTCACGGCGGCCGTCGCCCGCGGCACGCATCCACAGCTCGTCGTACGGAACCTCGTGCGTGCGCAGCCACGCCTCCGTCCGCTCGCGGTGCTCCTCACCGCGGCCCGAGAGCAGGACGACGACATCGCCGTCGGCGCCCCGGAAGGAACGCAGCGCACCGCGCACCGACACGTTGAGCAGGTCCTCCTCGCACCGGGTGAAGTCGAACGGGCCGCGGGCGCCCCGCAGGGCGAGCGTGCCGTCGATGTCGCACATGACGGCCGAGGGGAGGGCCGGGTCCGCGACGTACGGCTCGACGGACGGCTCGTCGTTGAGCCACTCCGCGGTGAGCCGCCAGCCGCCCCGCCTCGCCACGCCGTGCTTGTGGGCGAGGAGGCGGATGATCTCCTCGCCGACCGCCCGCTCCCGCTCGGCGTCGCGCCGGATGCACTCCTCCACCGGCACGTCGGTGAAGTCGTGCACGACGAAGGCGGCCTGTCCCGCCACGGCGGCCTTCAGCCGCTTCGGGATGTGCGGAGTCATGTGCGTGTTGTCCACCACGACGTCGAAACCGCCGTCGACGGCCGCGCGCACCGCCGCGTCCTGGATCGCCAGCACGGTCTGCTCGTGCGCGTGCGACCGGCCGCGCTCGGGCGCCGGGACGTCGAGCATCGCCCGCAGGTCGTCGAGGTTGACCCGACGCATCCGGCCCTCGGACTCCGCCTGCATCCTGCGCGCGGCGGTCGTCTTCCCCGAGGCCGGAAGCCCCGTCATGACGTGTACTACGGGCACGGTCAGTTCTCCTCGTCGGTCTTGAACGGGTCGGACGCCTCCGGCCGGGTGGAACGGTACGTCACCAGCTCGGTCGGGCGCCCGTCCAGGCGCAGGAACATCGCAGGCCGCAGCGCCGCGTCGGGCAGTGCGCCCACGGCGCGGGCGAAGGCCCCCCGGTCGCCGGCGAGCGGGGCGAGGGACCGGAACGCCTCGTCGATCGCCCGCTCACGGTCGTCCACCTGCTTGTCGATCCCCGCGACGACACCGCGCACCCAGCCGTCGAACTCGTCGGGCACCTGCTCCAGCAGCGCGTCCAGCGGCCGTCCCCCGGAAGCGGCGACGTCCTCGGCCGAGCAGCCGAGTGCCTGCGCCACCTGCTTGGCGGGCAGCCCCGCGAACCGCTGGATGCCGTGACCGCGCCAGACGTCCCGCTCGGTCACGCCGGTGAGGACCTTGTGGAGCCGGACGTACTCGGCCAGCTTGGCCTTGGCCCGCACCCCCGAGGCGAAGCGCAGCACGAACCCCTCGGCCTCGGTGCCGGTGGCCGACCGGCCGCCGGGCAGCCGGTTGTCCTCGGCCAGGGCCAGCAGCTCGCCGAGCGGCATCGCGGGCCACACGGTGACGACCGACCCGATGTCGCCCCAGTGCGTCTCGGCCTCGGCCAGGGCGACTTCCGTGCCGTCCTTGGCGAACGCGGCCAGCAGCACCAGGTCACGGCGCTCGCCGTAGTCGACGACGATGCGGTTCTGCGGGTACAGGACCTCGGCCAGGTAGGTGACTCCGGGAAGCAGGCGGGAGGTGTCCTTGCCGTCGAGCAGACGCTGCGCCCAGGTGGCCTGGGTGCTGATGAACGAGCCCTTGGACGCGACCCGCCACCGGCCCGCGTAGTGGAAGACCACCGCGAGACTGCCGTCGACCTTCTCGTACACCTCGAACGGCTCGTCCGGGAGCTCGGGCGCGTAGGGCTGACGGGCCGTGTGCTCACCGACGTTGAAGAACTTGGGCAGCGGCAGCGCGACGATCTCGCCGGTGACGTCGTCGGCGACCAGGCCCCGACAGCGGGTCGTCACCCGGTTCCACAGCCGCTCGTACTGGCACACCCGTGTGTACGTGTATATGGACAGCGGCAGTTCCGGGTGCGCTTTGCGCGTGACGTGCCCTGCGTCGAGCGCGGCCGCCAACTCCTGCGGCGGCAGCAGCTCGTGAAGAGTCAGGTTGACCTGGCTCATGGTTGTTCCTCCCCTTGCCGGTGCCTGATTGTCGCGCCGGGGAAGGGTGGGTGACCAGCCATTTAGGTTCGGGACACGGGATGTGGCGAAACAAGCGGTCACTGGCACGATCGGGGCCCTCGGCCAGGCTCGTGAAGGGGGTGTGGCGGCCTTCCAGGGGCTGTGGGACGCGACTTCGGGTATGCCGCGCACTGTTCGGGTCGGTCACCCTCGCACAGGGCCCCCACCGGCCGTCTGCGGCTTCGCCAAAGGGGCTCTGACCTGGTGTTTTTCAAGAATTCTCGTAGGCTGGGGCCGTCTGTCGGACAGTCACGGGAGGGGCTCTGATGAGTGCGGAAGACCTGAGGTACGACGCTGCCCGTATCGAGGTGCTCGAAGGCGTGGACGCCGTGCGGAGGCGACCGGGGATGTGGGTCGGATCGACCGGCGAACGCGGGCTGTATCAGATGGTGTACGAGGCGGTGGGGCGGGCGGTGAACGCGGTCCTGGCCTCCGGGGGCGGCCGCGTCGACGTCACCCTCACTTCCGACGGCGGTGTGATCGTGGAGGACGACGGGCCGGGTTCTCCCTTCGAGGCCGACGGGTCCGAGGGCGCCGACGGTCCGGGCCTGGAAGCGCTGCTTACCGCAGTTCAGGCCGGGCCGGAGCCTGTCGGCCGCCAACTCGCTCACGTGGGCCAGTTCCACGTGGGTCTGATCGTCGTCAACGCCCTGTCGAGCCGGCTCACGGCCGAGGCCCGGTGCGAGGGCGTGCACCGGGCACAGGAATACGCCCATGGCGTCGCTCTCGCCCCGCCCGCCACCGTGGGATCCACGACCAGGACGGGCACGACCATCGCCTTCTGGCCCGACGCGGAGATCTTCGAGACGACCCGGTGCTCGTTCGCCGTCCTGGCGGAGCGCCTGCGGCAAGTGGCCTTCCTCCACCGCGGCCTGGAGATGTCACTGACCGACCACCGACCGGACGGAGGGACGCGCGAAGTGCGCTTCCGATTCCCCGACGGGGTAAGGGACTTCGTGGCCGCCCTCGACGCGGAGGCCGGCAGTCGTTGCGCCGAGGACGTCGTCGCCTTCGAGCGGGAGGATCCGCGGATGGCGGGGACGATGGAGGTGGCCCTGCTGTGGTACGGCCGCGACGACCGCCTGCGCGGCTTCGCGAACGGCCGACGCACGTTCGAGGGCGGCACGCACCTGGACGGCTTCCGCGACGGGCTGGCGACGGCGGTCACGGAGTACGGACGCGACCGCGGGCTGTTGACGGCGGCCGCCCTCGACGCCGGAGCCGACGGGATCCTGGAAGACGTCACGGCCGTCGTCTCGGTGAAGCTGGACCACCCCGAGTTCCTGGGCGCCACCCGTACGCTCCTGGGCGGCGCGGAGGTGCGCGCCTGCGTCCGCGAGGCCGCCCGGGATCATGTCGGCGCCTGGCTCGTCGAGCACCCGGAGGACGCCGCGCGGATCGTCGACCGGATCAACCGGCGCGCCGACCGGGACTGAGGAGCGGCTGAACGTCCCACCGGCGTCACCCGGAGCCGGCGCTCACCATCCCGGGCGCTCTCCGTGCTGACGCAGCGTCCACTCGGCGTGAAGCCGTCGGTAGGCGGCCTCCCGCTCCTCGAACAGCCTCTTCACGGTGGAGTCGGACCGCGCGAGATGGTCGAGGGCTTCCTGGCCGAACACGGCCATGGCACGCGCGGCTTCGTCCGGCGTGTAGGGCTCGGTGCGTCCGGCTGGGTCCATGGCCGCCCAGCACGCCCGGGCCTCGGGGCGCGCGCGGGGGCCGCGGGG
>NZ_JBEPBI010000371.1:0-5512 GCF_040299045.1 Streptomyces sp. NPDC001027 | reverse complement strand
GGCGCGGGGTTGCGCACGCCGACGGCGATGCCGTCGCCGGGGGGCGACGCCCCGCCCGTCCCCGGTTCCGGCCAGGGCCTGATCGGTCTGACCGAACGGGCGACGCTGGCCGGGGGACGCCTGGAGCACGGGGCGCGCGCCGACGGAGGCTTCGAGGTGCGGGCGTGGCTGCCGTGGGGGTGAGCCCGGCGGACGGGGACAGGGCGGTGCTCCGCCCGTGCGGTGACGCGCCGGCGCGGCACGCCGGTCTGCCGCGGACGAATCGGCGCACCGCGCAACTCGCGGGCCCCCACCGTGATTTCGTGGGCCCATGACTGCGATCAGACTCCTCCTCGTCGACGACGATCCCCTGGTGCGGGCCGGTCTGACCTTCATGATGGGAGGCGCCGACGACATCGAGATCGTCGGCGAGGCCGCCGACGGCGGCGAGGCCGAGGACCTCGTGGAGCGCACCCGCCCCGACGTCGTCCTGATGGACATCCGGATGCCCGCGGTGGACGGGCTGACCGCCACCGAACGGCTGCGGGCGCGCGAGGACGCCCCGCAGGTGGTCGTCCTCACCACCTTCCACGCCGACGAACAGGTGCTGCGGGCGCTGCGCGCGGGGGCCGCCGGGTTCGTCCTCAAGGACACCCCGCCCGCCGAGATCCTCGACGCCGTGCGCAAGGTGGCGTCCGGCGACCCGGTCCTGTCGCCCACGGTCACCCGGCAGTTGATGGACCACGCGGCCGGGGCCGCCGCCGACACCCGGCGCGCCCACGCGCGCGTGCGGCTCGCGGCCCTCGGCGAACGCGAACGCGAGGTGGCCGTCGCGGTGGGCCGCGGGCTGTCCAACGCGGACATCGCCGCCGGGCTGTTCATGAGCGTGGCCACCGTCAAGGCCCACGTCTCCCGCATCCTCGCCCGGCTCGGGCTCAACAACCGTGTGCAGATCGCCCTGCTCGCCCACGAAGCCGACCTGCCGGACGACGGACCGGACACGGCGGGACGGGCGGGGACGCGTTAGGCGACGGGGGACGAGGGCTCCGGGCGACGGACGCGGGCGATTGCTCCGGGCACCGGACCCCGCAGGGGGCGCCGCCCCGGCTCACGTCGGGTCGGGGGCGCCGTGCCAGGGGCGCCGTGCCCGCTCACGTCGTTCCGAGGGCGGCCGGGATCTCCGTGAGCCGCACCGCCCGGCGTTCGCGGCGGGACACCTCGCAGGCCTCGGCGATGCGCAGGGCCTGCAGGGCCTCCCGGCCGTCGCACGGGTTGGCGCGGTTCCCGCGGACGACGTCCACGAAGGCGTTGAGCTCCGCCGTGTAGGCGGGTTCGAAGCGTTCCAGGAAACCCGTCCACGGCTTGTCCGCGGCCGGCGGACCGGTGGGCTCGGTGGACGCGATCGGCGTGCGGTCGTCCAGGCCCACGACGATCTGGTCCAGCTCCCCGGCCAGCTCCATGCGGACGTCGTAGCCCGCCCCGTTCAACCGGGTCGCCGTCGCGGTGGCGAGGGCGCCGTCGTCGAGGGTGAGCACCGCGGCCGCCGTGTCCACGTCCCCCGCCTCGCGGAACATCGCGGGACCGGCGTCGGACCCGGCCGCGTACACGTCTGCCACCTCGCGCCCGGTCACCCAGCGCAGGCAGTCGAAGTCGTGGATGAGCGCGTCGCGGTAGATCCCGCCGGACACCGGAAGCCAGGCGGCCGGCGGCGCCGACTCGTCGGAGGTCAGCGACCGCACCGTGTGCAGCCGTCCGAGCCGTCCCGAGCGCACCGCCTCCCGGGCCCCCGTGTACCCGGCGTCGAAGCGGCGCTGGAAGCCCATCTGGAGGACCGTTCCGGCGCTCTCGACCTCGGCTATCGCCTGTAAGGTCCCCGCCAGGTCCAGGGCGATCGGCTTCTCGCAGAAGACCGGGAGTCCGGAGCGCGCTGCCCGACCGATCAGTTCGGCGTGGGCCGAGGTGGCCGTCGTGATGACCACGGCGTCCACGCCCCAGCGGAAGATCTCGTCCACCCCGGGGGCGGCCGTCTCGCCCAGCCGCAGGGCGAGCTCCTGGGCCCGCGCCGGGTCCGCGTCCGTCAGGATGAGGGATCCGACCTCGCGGTGACGGCTGAGTGTGTTCGCATGAATGGTGCCTATGCGGCCCGTCCCGATGACCCCGATGCGCATGAGACCAAAGTGACGTCGCAGGCCGCACCTGTCAATGTGCATGTCCGGACAATCGGACTACACAACTTCCCGTCAACCGGTCGCGGAGCTACGCTCGGGCCGTGCCCAAACCAGGAGTGGACCCGACCGTGCAGCTGGAACTACGTGTGGACCGCAGTTCGCCGGTGCCGTTGTACTTCCAGCTCGCCCAGCAGCTGGAGGCCGCGATCGAGCACGGATCGCTCACCCCCGGCAGCCTGCTGGGCAACGAGATCGAGCTCGCCGCACGGCTCGGCCTGTCCCGGCCGACCGTCCGCCAGGCGATCCAGTCGCTCGTCGACAAGGGGCTCCTGGTGCGCCGCCGGGGCGTCGGCACGCAGGTCGTGCACAGCCAGGTCAAACGCCCCCTGGAGCTCAGCAGCCTCTACGACGATCTGGAGGCGGCCGGGCAGCGGCCGGCGACGACGGTCCTGGCCAACACCGTGCTGCCGGCGTCCGCCGAGGTGGCGGCCGCGCTCGGGGTGGCCGAGGGCAGCGACGTCCACCGGGTGGAGCGGCTGCGGCTGGCGCACGGCGAGCCGATGGCGTACCTGTGCAACCACCTGCCCTCCGGCCTCCTCGACCTCGACACCGCACAGCTCCAGGCCACCGGCCTGTACCGCCTGATGCGGGCCGCCGGCATCACCCTGCACAGCGCCCGCCAGTCCATCGGCGCCCGCGCCGCCACCGAGGACGAGGCCCAGCGGCTCGCCGAGGACCGGGGCGCCCCGCTGCTGACCATGCAGCGCACCACCTTCGACGACACCGGCCGCGCGGTGGAGTTCGGCGATCACATCTACCGCCCGACCCGCTACTCCTTCGAGTTCCAGCTGCTCGTGCGCCCCTGAGCGCCCCCGGGCGCCCCGGCGGCCGTGAGCGCCGGCGCGCGCGGCCGTGACGCGGGCGGCATGAGCGAAGCGCGTGACGTCCGTGACGTTGTGACCCCCGTCACCCTGGCGCGTCGACGGCGGGGACGCCGACGGGAGCCGCCCCGGCGACCCACGCCACGAGCTGCGGCGTCGCGCGAGAGCCCGTGGCCGAGCCCCGGCGGTCGCCGGGCGTCCGCCGTCGTCGAAGGCCGCGCGCCGTCGTCGCCCGGCTCGGCACCCGAGGTGAGGGTGAGGCAGAATCGGCGACGATGAGCACCTACGGCAACTTCAGCGCCCCCATCGGCTCCCGCCGCGCCCCCGCACTCCGCACGGTGGGCACCAGGGAGCGCCGCTCGCACCTCACCGCGCCACGGGTGCCCACCGTGGGCATCGACATCGGCGGCACCAAGGTGATGGCGGGCGTCGTCGACGCCGACGGCAACATCCTGGAGAAGGTCCGCACCGAGACGCCGGACAAGTCGAAGAGCCCGAAGGTCGTGGAGGACACGATCGTCGAACTGGTCCTGGACCTGTCCGACCGCCACGACGTGCACGCCGTCGGCGTGGGCGCGGCGGGCTGGGTCGACGCCGACCGCAACCGTGTGCTGTTCGCGCCCCACCTGTCCTGGCGCAACGAACCCCTCAGGGACCGCCTCTCCGGCCGCCTCGCGGTGCCCGTCCTCGTCGACAACGACGCCAACACCGCCGCCTGGGCGGAGTGGCGCTTCGGCGCGGGCCGCGGCGAGGACCATCTCGTCATGATCACCCTCGGCACCGGCATCGGCGGCGCGATCCTCGAGGACGGCCAGGTCAAGCGCGGCAAGTACGGCGTCGCCGGCGAGTTCGGCCATATGCAGGTCGTGCCCGGCGGCCACCGCTGCCCGTGCGGCAACCGCGGCTGCTGGGAGCAGTACAGCTCGGGCAACGCCCTGGTCAGGGAGGCCAAGGAGCTGGCCGCCGCCGACTCCCCGGTGGCCTACGGGATCATCGAGCACGTCAAGGGGCAGATCGGGGACATCAGCGGTCCCATGATCACCGAGCTGGCCCGCGAGGGCGACGCGATGTGCATCGAGCTGCTCCAGGACATCGGTCAGTGGCTGGGCGTCGGCATCGCCAACCTCGCCGCCGCCCTCGACCCGTCCTGCTTCGTGATCGGCGGCGGCGTCTCGGCCGCCGACGACCTGCTGATCAGCCCCGCGCGGGACGCGTTCAAGCGCCAGCTCACCGGTCGCGGCTACCGCCCCGAGGCCCGGATCGTGCGCGCCCAGCTCGGCCCCGAGGCGGGCATGGTCGGCGCCGCGGACCTGGCCCGTCTGGTGGCCCGCCGCTTCCGGCGCGCCAAGCGCCGCCGCGTGGAGCGCTACGAGCGCTTCGAACGGTTCACGGAGGCGGCCCGCCGCACCCAGGACACGGCGTGACCCGCGTGTGCCGCGTCCGCCCGGACCACGGCCCGACGCCCGTGCCGCCCTCCGTCCGCGACACGGCGTGACGTCCGTGCCGCCCTCCGCCCGAGCCACGGTCCTCACGGCCGTGCCGCCCTCCGCCCAGGACATCGCATGACCCCGGTACCGCCACCGCCCCGCACGACCTCGGACACCGCATGACAGCACCGCTGCCCCACCAGGCCGCGCCCTCCGGCGAGCCGCCCCGCCCGCCGGAGGACCGCCGGCACATGATCCGACGCAGGGCCCTCACCCTGCTGATCATCGTGCTGCTCATCGGCGTCCCGGCCGGCTATCTGGTGATCTCCGCCAACCAGAGCCGCAGCAGCGGCAAGGACAAGGAGGCGAAGTACTCGGCGACCGGCCTGACCGAGGGCTGGCCCTCGAAGGTGCAGCGCCGCCTGTACCAGGTGCCGGTCCCGCACCCCGCCAACAAGGTCGCCTACTACGAGACGAACAACTGGAAGACCAGCCGGCTCTACGTGCAGTTCCAGACCACGCACGCCGGCCTCGACCAGTTCCTCGCGGAGATCGGCGTCGGCCGGGACGACCTGAAGAAGGGCGACATCGCCATCAGCGGCCGCGACCAGCAGATCACCGGCTGGCGCTTCAGCGGCCCGAGCTCGCGTCCGGGGGACGACTTCGGCATCGTCCTCGAGCGCAAGAACCCGCAGCCGACGCTGGACATCGTCGTGAACACCGGGAACGCGGTCTTCCCGTTCGTGTACGTCGTCTCCCGCACGGTCCCCTGACCGGGCTCCCGGAGCGGCCCGGACGGACCCGGCGGGGTGACCGGCCGGCCGCCCGGGACCGATTGTCGGACCCCGCCCGTAGAGTCGAAGACGACTGATCCGACAGGCGGCGGGAGGTGGACACCGGCATGAGCGTCATGGCCGACGGGGCGGCTGCCGCCGAGCCCGGTTCCGCGTCCTCGTGCGTGCGGCTCGCCGCCGTCTTCCTGCCCGCGCCCCTCCCGCGCGAGGGCCGCGTCGCCTTCTGGGATCCGGCGGGCGGCGCCCTGCCCGCCGCCGCGGAA
>NZ_JBEPBI010000370.1:0-5520 GCF_040299045.1 Streptomyces sp. NPDC001027 | reverse complement strand
CTCCCGATTCTCCCGCCGGGGTCGCGGCGCGGTCGCTCTCCGCCGCCGAAGCGACGGGCGGGGCGGGCGGCACGGGGTCGGGCGCGGGCGCCGCAGCGGCCGGGGCCGCCGACGGGTCACCCGCCGACCGCAGACGCGGCGTGCCGGCGACGGGCAGGCGGAGCAGTGCCTCGTAGGCCTGCTGCCGGGCCTGCAGCTTCGCGTTCAGCGGCTCCGGCCAGGCGGACGGCACGGCGTGGGTCCCGGCCGCGGCGATCAGTTGCTGCGGGGTGGGCCGCTGTGCGGGCTCCTTGGCCAGACAGGCGGTCAGCAGCGCGCCGAGTTCCGGGTCGGCCGCGGAGATCTCGCCGATCACCTCGGGGTGCGGTTCCTCGAACGCGACCCGGTGCATCACGTCGACGCCGGTGCCGTCGCCGAACGGGGCCTGGCCCGTCAGCGCGTAGGCCAGCGTCCCGGCGAGCGAGAACACGTCCGACGCCGTGTCGGAGCGGCCCTCCCTCAGGTGCTCGGGTGACATGTAGGCCGGGGTGCCCACGCGGTTGCCCGTACCGGTGATCGCGCTCGCGTCCGCGGCCTTGGAGATGCCGAAGTCGATGACGTGCGCGCCACGGACGGACAGCAGCACGTTGGACGGCTTCAGGTCCCGGTGCACGATCCCCTCGACGGCGAGCACGGCGAGCGCCCGGCCCAGTTCCCCCACGAGACGCCAGACCGCGGCCGTCTCCAGGGTGCCGTCCTCGCGTACGGCTTCGGCGAGGTCGAAGCCGGGGAGGTACTCCGTGGCCATCCACAGCAGTTCGTCCTCGAAGCCCGTGCCGCACAGCCGTGGCGTGTACGGCGTCCGAAGCCGGGCGTGCACCGACGCCTCCCGTTCGAAACGGCGCCGGAAGCTCGGATCCTCGGCGTACTCCGGCCTGATCACCTTCAGCGCGACCAGTTCGGGACTGCCGTCCGCGGGGCGGGCCAGGTAGACCCGCCCCATGCCGCCACTGCCTAACAGCGCGACCGGCATGTACGGGCCGACCCGCCTCGGGTCGCCGAGCCGCAGTGGCGAGGCGCCGGTCTGCCGCAGCGTGGCCGCCGCATCGTCAGCAGGCCCCGGTAGCTGTCCCGACAAGAATTCCCCCGAAGTGACTTTCGATGAACGTTAGTTCGCCCCCATGGGACACGAGGCTAGCCCAGCCTGTGCGTTCGTTCAGCAATTCGGTCACTTCTGTGGGATCGGCGGAGGCGCATAGTAGCCATGGGCATAGTGGTCATCAATATAGTAGCCATGGCTATAGAAGCCATGTACTCTTTCGGCTCGGAGGCGCTCCGTCTCCGACCGGCCGACGACAACACCCAGGGGAGAGCCCCATGACCGCCACTTCGCCCGGATCCACCGAATCCCGCCCGGCCGGCCCCATGGCCGACGCCCGGGCTCTCGGGCTGGCCCATTACGCCGCCCGGGGCGTCCTGGAGCACGTCCTGGCCCGCCACGGCATCTCGTTCGGGCAGCAGATCGTCCTGCGCGCGGCGGTCACCGCCGACACCCCGCAGCGCGCGGAGGACGTCGTCACCCAGGTCCGCGCCTCCCTCAAGGCCGATCCGGCCGACGTCCGCGCCGCTGTCGACGAACTGCTGGCCCGTCGACTGCTCCTCGCGGACGGCGGGCGTCTTCGTCCCACTGCGGCGGGGCGCGACCTTCTCGCAGTCGTCGGGGCGGAGGCCGCCCCCTTCACCGCCCGCATCTGGGGCGGGATAACCGCCGAGGATCTCGCCGCGGCCGGCCGCGTCCTCGCTCTCGTCGCCGAGCGCGCCGACGCGCAACTCGCGGCGCTGAACGCCGAAGGGCCGGACCGGGAGCGGGCCGACGGCGTCTGATGAAGCCCGGCGTCGCCCTTCCGCCTCGGCGCCACTCTTCCGCACCCTGCCGGGTGGTTCCCCCGGGCCGCTCCCGGCACGATGGAGCCGAGCGGCCAAAAGGCGTGAACGGCAGGAAAACGTGACGAAGGGTCCGACCTGATGAACGACCGTGCGTCCGGCGTGAAGGCAAGACCGCTGCGGGGCCGCGTCGCCTCCGCCGTCGCCGGTCTGGTGGCGACGGCGGTGGGTGCGACGGCCTTGGTCTCGTGCAGCAGCGGCGACGGTGACGACGGCGGCGCCTCCTTCACCCCGCGTCCCTCCGCTCCCGACACGGCCTCCTTCTCCGGAGCCGCGCCGTCCGCGCTCGCCTCACTCGGCGCCTCCGTCAAGGAGTCCGTCCGCGCCGCCGCTTCCGCCGCCGCCTCGTCGGCCTCGGCGCGGGCCTCGGAGTTCGAGGCGTCGGTGTCCGCGGAGGTCGCGCGCGCCAACCAGGCCGCCGAGAAGAAGCTGAAGGGCGTCGAAGGACGGGGCAACGCGATCGCGGACGTCTCGCTCACCGGAAAGCCGCGCACCGAGACGAGCGGCCTGCTGGCCGTCATCGTCAACATCACGAACAGCACGGACGAGACGGCGTCGTTCGCCGTCCAGGTCGACTTCCGCGACTCCGACGACAAGGTCGTCGAGACGCGCTTCGTCGGCGCGGACGACCTCGCGGCCGGCGCCCGGGCCCATCCCCTCGCCATCAGCCGCAAGCCGCCCGAGCCGGCACTGACCGCCGAGGTCGCCAAGGCAGAACGCTACTGAGCACGCCGGGCATTCTGGTCACACCCCCCCCGCGCCGCCCGGGTTCCTCGCGCTGCCCGGGCGGCGCGAGGAGCACTGCGGCGAACTCGGCGACCCTGGCGGTCAGGAGGCGGTCAGCCCTCCCGTGCAGGCTGCGCCGGGCTCCGGGGTCTGCGCGCCCTGCACGTACTTGAGCAGGAACTGCTCGACCCGGGCGTCGGAGGCCTTCTCGACCGTCAGTTGACGGCCCCACGCGGACAGGGTGATCGTCCCGGCCTGGGTCCTGACGGGGCTCATCAGCGTGTAGGGCGTCCTGTCGACCCTGGCGGCGAGGGCCTTGACGTCGGCCTCGGCGGCCCGGTCGTTGTACGTGACCCAGACGGCGCCGTGCTCGAGGGAGTGGACGGCGTTCTCGTTCGCTATGGCCTGGGTGTAGACCGTTCCGTCGCACGTCATCCACGCCTGGTGGTGGTCGCCGCCCACGGGAGGCTGCATCGGGTACGTGACGGCGCTGGCGACGTGGTTGCGGCCGAGCTTCTTGGTGTCCCAGGTCTTCTCACCGCGGACCGGCTTCTTCGCCGTGGCCGCCTTCTGCTCCTCCCGCTCGTTCGCGGCGTCGATGGCGTACGCACCCCAGCCGACGAGAGCGGTGACGATGACGCCGCTGACGGTGATGGTGAGGATGCGGTTGCGGCGCTCGCGGGCTCTCTCGGCGCGGCGCATCTCCTCGATGCGGTCCTTGCGGGAAGCGGCGGCGGCCTTCTTGCTGGTCTTGCTCATGGCAGGGTCGTCCTCGTCTCCGCCGTGCGGCGGTGAGTGCAGGGGGGAAGGAGGGACGCCGGTGCGCCCATGGGCGCGGGGCGTCCGTCTGGGGCCTGTGGTTCGGATCAGGTCGCACGGCAGCGACGGCGCTGTTCGGCGCCGCGTCTGAGGCGGGATCCGAACGGCAGGTCCTAGATCCGCTGCACCTTGAGGACGTGGAGATCGGGGGCGTTGCCGGAAGGCGGCAGACCGGTGGCCCGGACGGGGAGGGTCTGACGGACCGGTGCCGGAGAGCACGGCAGGACGACCGGCAACGGCTGGGGCGCCGTGGGGACCAGCGCGGGCCCGCCGTGCGCGGGCCGGGCGCAGCATCCGTCGCCCGTGTGGCAGTCGCCGGGATGCGCCGACGCCGTCGTCTGGTGCGCGGCGGACCGGCCGTCCGCCTGCGCCCGCGCGGCGGTCGTGACGGTGACAGGGGTCGCGGCGGCCACGGCGGTGACGGCGTGCGGGGAGCCCGCGGCGTGCGGGGCGGGCGCGGTGTGGGGCGTGGAGCCCAGGCACAGGGCCACGGCGGCGAGCAGCATCGCCAGTGCGGCACAGAGCGTCGCGACGGGTGGGATGGTCCCCACGTCACAACGTCTGCGCCGGCCCGGGCTGTTCATCACGGCGATGCTAGCGGTGTCGCCGCGCCCGCCGACGGCCGGGGCCGCGCCGCACGGTCACGCCCGCGGACGACCGGCCGGCCGAGGCGGGGAGTCGGCATGCTCCGGTGACCGTTGGTGTGGGCGCGCCGCCTCGGACGCGGCACGCCATGGGCGGCGGGGAGGGGCGGCGGGCGCCTGACCCCGCCCCCTCCCGCCGCCGCAGGCGCCCCGTCAGCTCTCGCTCGAGGAGCCCGACGAATCCGAGGAGTCGGAGGAGCCCGAGGAGTCGGGGGAGTCGGAGCCGCGCTTGACCAGCCACCACGCTCCGCCGCCGAGTACGAGGAGGGCGACCACGATCACGGCGACGAGGGCCCCGGAGGACATGCCGTCGTCCTCGTCGGCAGCCGAGTCGTCGGCGTCCGGTGAGGCGTTCGGCGTGCTCGGTGTGGTGGAGGGCGCGGAGGCGGCCGCACTGGGGGTCGGGCTCGGCGCCGCCGCGGTCGGGCTCGCGTCGACCGGCTTGGCGCCCGGGGCCGCGGCTTTGAGCTTCAGGACCGGCGCCGGCTGCTCGGGCTCCTTGCCGCCGGTGGGCAGCTCGATCCAGCGGGACACCTCGCCGTCGCTGTAGGTCTCGACGGTCTTGAACACGAGCTCCTTCACGTCGGGCAACTGCCGGACCTTGATCTTGTACTCGGCGTCGACTCCTGCTTTCAGCGCCGGGCCGGCGAGGGTGTAGCCGTCCGCGGCGGCGGTCAGTTTCCAGCCCTTGGGGCCCTCGTCGAGGGTGACGTCGGCGGCGGCGATTCCCTCGGGCAGCACGACTCGAAGGTCCTTGAAGCCCGCTGAGGCCGACTCGGCTTCGGAGACGAAGCTCAGGGTGACGTTCTCCGCGAGGGCCTGCGGCTTGTCCGCCTCGACCTCCGCGTGGGCGGCGGCCGGGGCGGCGAGGGCGAGGGTGGCCGTCAACGCGAAGGCGCCGGCGAGGACGAGACGTCGGCCGACGCGCGCCGCCGGACGGGTGGAGAGGGACATGGGGGACTCCTGGATGGCATGGGTGGATGCGGCCCCGCCGAGACCGGGGCCGGTGAAGGACCGGAGGGCGTCCCCGCCGTGGCGGTCCCCTGCGCACCACCGCGTGCTCCAGCACCTCCTCCCGTGCGTGCGCCGCCGCCTCGAAGAACGTGCCGGACCGACCGAGGGGCAGCCGGACAGCCGGGCGATCCGGATCGGTGACCGCCCGCGGCCGTATCAGGGCCAGCGCGGTCGCAGCGGCCCCGGCGAGGGTGCGAAGTGCGCCGAGCGCCGCCCCCATCCGGGCGTCCGCCCGATGCAGCAGCCAGGCCACCACGAGAGCGGCGGTCGTGTGCACCATGGTCATCGCCGCTCCGGCGTGATGCCATGCGTGGCCGTCGCCGACGGCGGCCATGTGCCCTGCGCGGACGGCGACGCCCCGACGGCCGGGGCCGGACACGCCTCGCACGCAGGG
>NZ_JBEPBI010000369.1:0-5536 GCF_040299045.1 Streptomyces sp. NPDC001027 | reverse complement strand
GCAGTCGCTGATGGACATCCCGGAGACCTCGGCGATGGACTTCCCCATCACCGTGACCGCGAGGACGAGCGGCTTCAGCCGGGTGCCCTGGCAGGCCGGGTCCCTGGGCGAGCACCGGGACGATGTTCGGATGGTCGCGCAGGGCGGCCCGGTAGGAGACGGCCCAGTCGTGCAGCGCGGTCCGCCACTCCCGGCCGGCGTCCTCGAACATCGACAGGTCGACCTGGGCGCTCACCGAGTCGGCGACGGCTTCGAGGATCTCGTCCTTGGTGCGGAAGTGGTTGTACAGCGAGGGCCCGCTCACCCCCAGTTCGGCGGCGAGCCGACGCGTGGAGACGGCCGCGAGGCCCTCCGCGTCCACGAGCGCCCGTGCGGTCTCGACGATCCGGTCGGTGCTGAGGAGGGGCTTGCGCGGTCGGGCCATGGCGCACATAGTAGGGCTGCGCACTTGAAACTAGCAGTGCTAATTTAAAGTCCGACTTCCCGTGCCGGCGTGCCGGGCCGGTCTCCCCGCCGACCTCCCGGTCCGGCGCTCCGGCCGATCCGCCGGTCCGGCTTCCCTTCAGTGAGGTGTTCTCGTGGTGAACCTGGGGCTCAGCGAGGAGCAGACGGCCGTCCGGCAGCTCGCCAGGGAGTTCGTGGACCGCGAGATCGCCCCGCACGTCGTCGCCTGGGACCGGGCCGAGGAGGTCGACCGGTCCGTCGTGAAGAAGCTCGGCGAGGTCGGCTTCCTCGGGCTGACCGTCGACGAGGAGTACGGCGGCTCCGGCGGCGACCACCTCGCCTACTGCCTGGTCACGGAGGAGCTGGGACGCGGTGACTCGTCCGTGCGCGGCATCGTGTCCGTCTCCCTCGGCCTGGTGGCCAAGTCCGTCGCGGCCTGGGGGAGCGAGGAGCAGAAGCGCCGCTGGCTGCCCGGGCTGACGTCGGGCGCGTACGTGGGCTGCTTCGGCCTCACCGAACCCGGCACCGGCTCGGACGCGGGCAACCTCGCCACCCGCGCGGTCCGCGACGGCGACTCGTACGTGATCAACGGCGCCAAGACGTTCATCACCAACGGCACCTGGGCGGACGTCGTCCTGCTCTTCGCCCGCTCCACCGACGCGCCGGGCCACAAGGGCGTCTCCGCGTTCCTCGTGCCCACGGACACCGCGGGCCTCGGCCGCCGCGCCATCCACGGCAAGCTCGGCCTGCGCGGCCAGGCGACCGCCGAGCTGGTCCTGCAGGACGTCCGGGTGCCCGCCTCCGCCATGCTCGCGCCCGAGGGCAAGGGCTTCTCCGTCGCGATGTCGGCGCTGGCCAAGGGCCGGATGTCGGTGGCGGCGGGCTGTGTGGGCATCGCGCAGGCCGCCCTGGACGCGGCGGTGCGGTACGCCGGCGAGCGCGAGCAGTTCGGCAAGAGCATCGCCCACCACCAGCTAGTCCAGGAGCTGATCAGCGACATCGCGGTCGACGTGGACGCGGCCCGGCTGCTGACCTGGCGGGTCGCCGACCTGATCGACCGGGGCCTGCCCTTCGCCACCGAGTCCTCCAAGGCCAAGCTCTTCGCCTCGGAGGCCGCCGTGCGCGCCGCCAACAACGCCCTGCAGGTCTTCGGCGGCTACGGGTACATCGACGAGTACCCGGCCGGCAAACTGCTGCGCGACGCCCGCGTGATGACGCTCTACGAGGGCACGAGCCAGATACAGAAACTGCTCATCGGACGGGCCCTGACGGGGGTCTCGGCGTTCTGAGTACGACCTGAGTACGCGGACGGATGCGGCGCGGACCGCAGCCGCCGAAGCTTGTCCCCATGAGTGACACACCGGTCAAGCAGCAGAGCACCGCGGCGTTCTACGGACAGGCCGTCGCCTCCTTCGGCATCGCCGTCGCGGCCACCGGAATCGGCATCTACAACCTCCACACCGACGGTTGGGTGCGCGGTTTCCTGGCGATCGCCGTCCTGTACCTGGTGACCTCCGCCTTCACGCTGGCGAAGGTGATCCGCGACCGGCAGGAGGCCGGACAGATCGTGAGCCGGGTGGACCAAGCCCGCCTGGAGAAGCTGCTCGCCGACCACGACCCCTTCGAGAAGCTCTGAGCGGGCACGCTAAGCGAGCGCTCACCTTCGGCGGTATGGTGGGGACCCCGTACCGAGAGAGGCGACGAGCGATGACTACGGCGGAGGAGACGTCCGGCGGCGAGATCGAGCCGTGGGACGAGGTCACCCCTGACGCGGCCCGGCGACTCCTCGTCGCCGCCGTGGAGGCCTTCGCCGAGCGCGGCTACCACGCGACGACGACGCGGGACATCGCGGGGCGCGCGGGCATGAGCCCGGCCGCCCTCTACATCCACTACAAGACCAAGGAAGAGCTGCTGCACCGCATCAGCCGGATCGGTCACGAGCGTGCGCTGGACATCCTGCGCACGGCGGCCGCCGACGAGGGCAGCGCCACCGAGCGTCTCGCCGAGGCCGTCAGCTCCTTCGTCCGCTGGCACGCCGGACGGCGCACCACCGCGCGGGTCGTGCAGTACGAGCTGGACGCACTCGGTCCGGACGCCCGCGCGGAGATCCTCGGCCTGCGCCGCAAGGTCGACGCCGAGGTCCGCGGGATCATCGAGGACGGTGTGGCGAGCGGTGAGTTCGCCGTGGCGGACGTGCACGGCACCACGCTCGCCGTGCTGTCCCTCTGCATCGACGTGGCCCGCTGGTTCAACGTCGGCGGGCCGCGCACCCCCGACGAGGTCGGCGAGCTGTACGCCGACCTCGTGCTGCGGATGGTGGGCGCGGCGAAGTAGCCGCGTGGGCGTCCGGCGGACGCCGGGCCTCAGAGGTAGTAGCGGGACACCGACTCCGCCACGCACACCGGCTTGTCGCCGCCGTCGCGCTCCACCGTGAACGCGACGCTGACCTGCACGCCGCCGGTGACGTCCTCGACGCCGGTGATCGTCGCGGTGGCGCGCACGCGCGAGCCGACGGGCACGGGGGAGGGGAAACGCACCTTGTTCGTCCCGTAGTTGACGCCCATCTTCACGTTCTCGACGGTGATCAGCTGCGGTCCGAAGAGCGGCAGCAGGGAGAGGGTGAGGTAGCCGTGCGCGATGGTCGTGCCGAACGGGCCCGCGGCGGCCTTCTCCGGGTCCACGTGGATCCACTGGTGGTCGCCGGTGGCCTCCGCGAAGAGGTCGATCCGCTTCTGGTCCACCTCCAGCCAGTCGGTGTACCCGAGCTGCTCGCCCACCGCCGCCCTCAGCTCGTCGGCGGACGTGAAGATCCTCGGCTCTGCCATGTCTGCGGCCCTCTCGTGTCACTGGATGCCCATGCCACCCTGCCATAGGTCTAAGCAACTGCTTAGCATGGTCGGGTGGCGGGCCGATGTCAACGGACCCCGGGCCGAGAGGGGTGGGTAGGCTTTCCGGGGTGCCCCAGATACCCGAGAAGATCCACGAGCTCACGGTCGGCCAGCTCGCCGCCCGCAGCGGCGCCGCCGTCTCCGCCCTCCACTTCTACGAGTCCAAGGGCCTGATCAGCAGTCGGCGGACCTCGGGCAACCAGCGCCGCTACCACCGCGACACGCTGCGCCGCGTCGCCTTCGTCCGCGCCGCGCAGCGGGTCGGCATCCCTCTGGCCACGATCCGTGAGGCCCTTGCCGGACTCCCGGAGGAGCGCACCCCGACCCGTGAGGACTGGGCCGGACTGTCGCAGGCGTGGCGTGCCGAGCTGGACGAGCGGATCAGGCAGCTCAATCGGCTCCGCGATCACCTCACCGACTGCATCGGCTGCGGCTGCCTGTCCCTCGCGACCTGTGTCCTGTCCAACCCCGACGACGTCCTGGGCGACCGGATGGCAGGCTCACGCCTGCTGGCCGAGCGACGCGGGGGAAGCGCCGGGAGCGCGGGCCACCGCTGACCCGACGCCGCCCCCGGGGCCCGGGGCCGATCCGCCACGACAGACCGCCGCAGCTCGCGACACCCGACCCCCGGCCGCCCCACGCCGGCTCCCGGCCCCGCCTACTCGTACTCCGTGCCGCCCTTTCGGGTCAGGTAGGCGCCGCTCACCGCCTTGGCGATGGCTCTGCCCCCGGTCACCGGGCTGTACCGCTCGACGGCCGGACGGATCACCACGCCCTCACGCAGATGCAGCCCGCTTCCGGAGACCGTCTCGCGTCCGGAGGCGATCTCCAGCACCTGCGCGCTGTCGTAAGGGCCCTCGAACAGGCGCGGCGCCAGCGGCAGTTCGCCGCCCAGCAGCTGCCCGGCGTCCAGCCAGCGGACGGTGCCGTCGATGTCCGCGCTGACGTCGAACACGGCGTATCCGAGGCTCTCGCGCCGGCCGTCCGCGCCGTACGTCAGATCCTGTACGCCCGCGCCGTACACCTCGCCGAAGACGCCGACCCGGCGGGCGCCCAGCCGCTCGGCGAGCCGGGCGGCCGCCTCGGCCACGCCATGCCCGCGTACGGCGCGCCAGTACAGGTTGCGCGGGTCCTCCTTGAGGGCGAGGGACTTCGCGCCGAAGCCCTTCGAGGAGACGTGCACGCGCTCCTCGCCGGCGACATACGTCAGCAGGCACGCCGATCCGTGCAGCTTCTCGGTCAGCACCACCGGCTCGCCCGGTTCGAAGATGCCGGGGTAGCGCTGGATGTTCTCGATGTCGACCCACGGCAGCAGATCGGGGGCCGCTTCGACGTCCCCGCTCATGGTCGGCGGGATCGGCGGCGCCCACTTGACGATGCCCAGTCGCTCCGCGAAGTCGACGCCGTCCGCCGCGGCCCGCGTCAGGTCGACGTCGGCCAGCGCCTTCGGCCGGCACACGATGCCCTGTGACAGCTCGCCCCGCAGCCGCACCGCCTTCACCCGGTCCGACCTGCTGCCCGCCAGCCGCCCGGTCAGCCCCAGCTCCTCGACCAGCTCCAGAGGGAGCACGGACTGCTCGGGGATGTAGAGAGCGGCGTCCCCGGTGCGGTACGCCCCTTTGGCGACGACGGCCCGGTACAGGCCGACCTGGGCCAGTTCGAGGGCGTCGGCGTCGGGGTGTTCGTGGACGGTCAGCACTTCGGCGGTGACGCGCAGCGTCGACATGGCGGGCTCCTTCAAGTCCTCTGGCGGGTGGCTCGGTCGGGTCTCATCCCGCCGACTCTCTCCGCCGGAAAACAGTGGAGCGACCGTATTTTCGGCTGCTACCTTCCGTTGCCGCGCGCCGGTTCGGCGCGTGTCCGCCGTCGTCCGTGACGTGTCCGCCCGTCCGGCATGTGCGGCGACGGCGTGTCCGTTACGTCCGCAACGGGCCGGGGTTCCCCCGGGCCGGATCGGGGCGCGGCCGGGTCAGGGGAGACAGGGGTGCGGCATCCCCGGCGCACCCCTGCCGTCCGCGGACCGGCCGGGGGACGGGCCGCCGGTCTCGCGCGGAGCTCGGGCCGACGTCAGGCCGACAGCAGCAGCCGCCCGCGCCGGGCGTGCGCCAGCGCCTCGGGTGTGAGCACAGGGCGCGGGACGAGGATTCCGCAGTCCGCGCAGACCGGCCCCGCCGACGGTTCGTGGTCCAGTTCGTACTTCCAGG
>NZ_JBEPBI010000368.1:0-5593 GCF_040299045.1 Streptomyces sp. NPDC001027 | reverse complement strand
GGGGGGGGGGCGGGGGGGCCGCTGCGGCCGCGGCGGGGGGTGGTGCCGGGGGGGCGGGGGTTGGGGGTGTCGGCGCCCCCGCGGGAGTCCGCGCCGGCAGGCGGTGCGTCGAGGTCGGGGGGCCCGCTGTTCCAGGTCAGGGTGACGGTGATGCCGGCCTTGGCCTCGCCGTCGGCCAGCAGGCCGACGACCCTTCCGGCCTTGGCGGTCAGCTCGATGCCGAACTCGACGCTCACCTCGTCCGGCCGCACCGCCCGCAGCGGCTCCGCCAGCGACCGTGCGACCCCCGTGACGAGCGCGTGCAGGCTCTCCACGCTCGCCTCCACCCGCTCGGCGAACCCCGTGTCGCTGTACGACAGCCGCCCGGGCGGCGCGGACAGCTCGCCGGCGCCCGAGATCCGGGCCCAGACGGGCGTCCCGTCCGGCAGCGCGATGCGCGCCACCCGTGTCACGTCCTCACCGCTCATGGCACTCCCCCGTTCCCCCAGTCCCGCCCGCCCACCCGCGCGTGCGCGGGCCGACAGCGGGCTCCGTCCGCGCGGAGGTCGCGCGGACCGCGGGCCCGCGCCCCCTGCGCCTATCCTTTTCGCTGTCCCCTCCCCCACCGGAGAGCGGAGCACTTCCTCCCCTCGCAGGAACAAGGGTCCTTCCCCCGACGGAGGACCCCTACCCCTGCGACCGACCCACGGAGCACGATCCATGTACTTCACCGATCGCGGAATCGAGGAACTCGAGAAGCGGCGCGGCGAGGAGGAGGTCACTTTCGAGTGGCTCGCCGAGCAGCTGAGGACGTTCGTCGACCTGAACCCGGACTTCGAAGTGCCGGTGGAGCGGCTGGCGACATGGCTGGCCCGGCTGGACGACGACGAGGACGACGAGTAGGGGCGGTGCACGGCGGCGGCCGGCCGCGCGGGAAGGGGCGTCCCGGACGCCCCTTTTTTTCGTGCCTTGACTTTCCCGGACCGCGATATATCGTGTTTGACGGGAGACGCGATATGGCGCGTCGCACCGTGTCCTGTGTGTCGTGTGCTGTGCGCTGTCTGTCGTGTGTCGTGTCGTGTCGTGCAAGGAGGTCCGCACCATGTCCGAGTGGTCCGTCGCCGAACCGGGGAAACTCTCCTTCGCCGAGCCCGTGAGCGCACTGCACGTGCGCATCGTCGAAGGCGCCGTGAACGTGGTGGGCACCGACGGGGGCCCCGCCCGCCTGGAGGTCTCCGAGGTCGACGGCCCGCCGCTGGTGGTCAGCCACCGCGACGGGACCTTGACCGTGGCCTACGAGGACCTGCCCTGGAAGGGCTTCCTCAAGTGGCTGGACCGCAAGGGCTGGCGGCGCAGGGCCGTCGTCTCGCTCGCCGTGCCCGCCGGCGCCCGGGTGGAGGTGGGCGTGGTGAGCGCCGCCGCGGTGGTCTCCGGCATCGACGGCCACGCCGAGGTGAAGGGCGTCAACGGGGACACCACGCTGGTCGGCCTCGCCGGCCCGGTGCGGGCCGACACCGTCTCGGGCAGCGTGGAGGCGCAGGCCCTCACCGGCGACCTGCGCTTCCACTCCGTCTCCGGGGACCTGACCGTCGTCGAGGCCGGCTCCTGTGTGAAGGCCGACTCCGTCAGCGGATCGATGATCGTCGACCTCGATCCCGCGAGCCGCCCCACGCGGATCGACCTGACCAGCGTCTCCGGCGAGATCGCCATCCGGCTGCCCCATCCGGCCGACGCCCAGGTGGAGGCGAACACCGCGAGCGGCTCGGTCTCCAACGCCTTCGAGGACCTGCGGGTCAGCGGCCAGTGGGGGGCCAAGCGCATCACGGGCCGGCTGGGCGCGGGCAACGGCAGGCTCAGGGCGACCACGGTCTCCGGCTCGATCGCCCTCCTGAGAAGGCCTCCGACGGAGGACGCGGCAGACACGGCAGACACGGCAGACACAACGCCGTACCCGACGGCGGACACGCGGGAGGACGGGCGCACGGAGGCGCACGGCGCGGACCGAGGGCCGCGGGAGCGCGCGGGCGCGCCCTCCCGGCCGGGGGACAATGCCGTTTCCGGCCCGGGCGGCGAGAGCTCCTTGAGCGACCCGGCCGACAGCACGACCGACAAGAAGGTGCTCTGACATGCCTCCCGTCTTCGCCCACGGCCGTCTCCGCCTCTACCTGCTGAAGCTGCTGGACGAGGCGCCGCGTCACGGCTACGAGGTGATCCGCCTCCTCGAGGAGCGCTTCCAGGGTCTCTACGCGCCCTCGGCGGGCACCGTGTACCCGCGACTGGCCAAACTGGAGGCCGAAGGCCTGGTCACCCACACCACCGAGGGCGGCCGCAAGGTGTACGCGATCACCGACGCGGGCCGTGCCGAACTCGCGGACCGCAGCGGTGAACTCGCCGACCTGGAGCTGGAGATCCGCGACTCGGTCGCCGAACTGGCCGCGGAGATACGGGCCGATGTGCGCGGGGCGGCGGGCGATCTGCGCCGCGAGATGCGGGCGGCCGCCTCCGAGGCCCGCCAGGGCGCCGGCCGCCCGAAGACGGCGGAGCCCGGCGACCACGAAACCCACGGCGAGAGCGGCGGGTACGGCGAGAACGGCGGCGGGTACGGCGACGCGGAGGCCTGGCGCGCCGCCAAGGAGGAGATGCGCCGCGTCAAGCAGGAGTGGAAGGAGCAGGCGCGCCGGGCCAAGGACGAGAGCCGCCGCGCCCGCGAGGAGGCCCAGCGGGCCCGCCGCCAGGCCAAGGAGGCGCAGGACAACGCCCGCACCCAGGCCCAGGAAGAGGTGCAGCGCATCGCCCGCCGGGTGCAGGAACAGGTCCAGGACCACTTCGCCCGGGGCGACTGGCCGACGGGCGTCCGCGAGGGCCTGACCGAACTGGCCAAGGAGTTCGGCGAGTTCGGCAAGGACTTCGGCAGGGAGTACGGCAGGGACTTCGGCTTCGGCCGCACCGGCGCTCCGGCCGGGCGTAAGACGTCCGCGCGTCCGGAACACCCGGACACGCCGGACCACTCCGCCGCCCCGCACCCTGCGGCCGCCCCCCACCCCTCGGCCGGCCCGGAGCAGTCCACCGTCCCGGACTACTCCGCCACCCCGGAGGACTTCCCCGCCGCGTACGAGCCGGCCTGGGCCCACGAGGACGCGGACGGCGACCCGGCCCGCGACCTGGACCGCCTCCTGGACCGCTTCCGGGACGACATCCGGGACGCGGCCCGCGACCACGGCGTCACCGCGGACCAGCTCCGCGAGGCGCGCCGCCACCTGTCCACGGCGGCGGCTCACATCGGGGTGATACTGCGGACCCCCAGGGGGTGACGCTCACGGCCGGGGCGGGCGCCGGCGGCCTCAGCCGGCCGCGGCCCCGGCGCCCGCCCCGGCGCCGGGCTCGTCCCCCCGCCCCCGGTCTCCGTAGAGCACCCGCGTCAGGGACGCGTGTGTGACGCCGTGGTCGGCGAGGACCTCGGAGGGGACGCCGCGGCGGGCGGTCAGGGCGAGCAGCAGGTGCTCGTCCCCGATGTGCCGTTCGCCGTGGGCGACGGCCACCCGCAGGGTCCCGATGAGCAGGTCCTTGGCGCCGCGGCCGAACGGCCGCCGCCCCGACCGTCCGCCGCGCGGACCGCGTCGGCCGGCCGCGGCCAGCGCGCCCGCCCCGTGCGTCTCCTCGACCCGCGACACGATCTCCGCCAGGTCGATGCCCAGTCCGGACAGGGCGTCTGCGTCGGCCCGGGAGAGGCCGCCGAGGCGGCGCGTGTCGTCCAGGTCCCGCACCAGCCCCTCCCGGCCGCCCGGCGGCAGTCCGAGCGAGGCCAGCGCGAAGGAACCGCGACTGCCCTCGCGCTCGAGGAGCGACAGCAGGACGTGCGTCTCCTCGACCCGTGTCGCGCCCTCCCGCTCGGCATGCCCCACGGCGCCCTCGACCACCGCACGGGCGTCTTTCGTGAACCGCTCGAACATCACTGCCTCCCGTACTTCTTGTGCACGGCCTGCCTGCTGACTCCGAGCTCCGCGGCGATCTCCTGCCACGACCAGCCCTGGTTGCGCGCACTGCGCACCTGCACCGCCTCCAACTGCTCCAGCAGTCGGCGCAGCGCCGCCACGGCGCGCAGTCCGACCCGTGGATCGCGGTCACCGGCGCGCTCGGCGAGATCCGTTGCCTCGGTCATGCATGTCAACCTACATTGACAGACGTCAAGCGTCAACCACGGTTGACAGACACGGGGGGCGACCGCCGCGACGGGGGCATGCGGTCGATGCACGACGACATGCGAAAGGCGGGCCCGGATTCCCCGGACCCGCCCGTCACCACCCCCGCAGCCTGCCGCTCCACCGGTTCACCGGCCGCTCAGCCACTCATCGGCCGGTGAGCACGATCTTGCCGAACAGGTCGCCGGACGCGAGCCTTTCGAACCCCTCGCGGGCCCGGTCGAGCGGCAGCGTCTCGTCGATGACGGGGCGGACGCCGGTGGCGGCGCAGAAGGACAGCAGATCCTCCAGCTCGTCCTTCGAACCCATCGTGGAGCCGACGACCTTCAGCTCGAGGAAGAAGATCCGGGTCAGCTCGGCGTGCGAGGGCCGGTCGCCGCTCGTGGCGCCGGAGATGACGAGCGTGCCGCCGGGCCGCAGGGACTTCACCGAGTGCGACCAGGTCGCCGCGCCGACGGTCTCGATGACGGCGTCCACCCGCTGCGGCAGCCGGGCGCCCGGCTCCACCGCCTCCACGGCGCCCAGCTCCAGGGCCCGCTTGCGCTTGGCCTCGTCCCTGCTGGTGGCGAAGACCCGCAGCCCGGCCGCCCTGCCCAGCACGATGGCCGCCGTGGCGACGCCGCCGCCGGCCCCCTGCACGAGAACGGAGTCGCCGGGGCGCACACCGGCGTTGGTGAAGAGCATCCGGTACGCCGTCAGCCAGGCCGTGGGCAGACAGGCGGCCTCCGCGAAGGAGAGCTCCTTCGGCTTGGGCAGGATGTTCCAGGTCGGCACGGCGACCTGCTCGGCGAAGGTGCCCTGGTACCGCTCGGTGAGGATCGAGCGCGGCTCGTCGGGCCCGACGCCGTGCCCCGTCTGCCCGATGACGGAGTGCAGGACGACCTCGTTGCCGTCCTCGTCGACGCCGGCGGCGTCACAGCCGAGGATCATCGGCAGCCGCCCTTCCGGGAGGCCGACGCCCTTGAGCGACCAGAGATCGTGATGGTTGAGGGAGGCGGCCCTGACGTCGACGGTGCTCCAGCCGGGCCGGGCCTCGGGGGCCGGACGCTCCCCCAACTCCAGTCCGGAAAGCGGCTGGTCACGGTCGATGCGGGCGGCGTAGACGGCGAACATGCTGTCGACCCTAGGGTCACGCGGCGGCAAGCGAAACCGGACGGCACTGTGACACATGCCCTCTTGCGCTCCCACCCGGCACGTCCGGCCATTCGCCCCCGCCTCCCCAGCCAATTCGACCGCGACCGGCCATTCCAGCCCGACCGGCCCTTCCAATAGGCCAGCCGCTCCAGCCCGGCCAGTCATCCCAGCCCCGCCAGCCATTCCACCCCCGGCCGGCCCCATCCAGCCCGTCCGGCGTTTGAGGACGAGGCCCCTTCAGGGCCGACAGCGGGGGCCCGGGGGCGGCAGCCCTCGGAAAC
>NZ_JBEPBI010000367.1:0-5598 GCF_040299045.1 Streptomyces sp. NPDC001027 | reverse complement strand
ACCGCGACCACTCCCCCGGCCCCGCTGACCGCCGACACCAGGTACGCCCTCTACGGGTGGACAGAGGACAACTCGTGGTCGTCGACGAGCGTCGCCTTCACGCTGGCCGACCGTGATCGGCTCACCCCGGGGACGGTCCTCTACCGGAGCGTCTCCGACGACGGTGTGGAGTCCACCGCCACCGTCCCCGTCGCCGAGTTCGAGCGCGAAGCCTGCCGGCCCGACTGAAGCCACGTTGTGGCCCTTGGGGCAGGGAGTAATGCCTGCGGCGCAGCTCGAACGCGTCAGTCGGAGCGCAGCCGGGCGGGGGCCGATCTAGGCTGGAAGCAGCCGCTGGAATCCAGCCCTGACGGGCACGGCTGTCCGGACGGAGGCTTGGTGCGTGAAGATGGCCGACGAACAGGATGCCCCCACAGCCGCTGTCGTAGTGGACCTGGACGGCACGGTGAGCGGCTGGAGCCAGGGGGGCAGTCTCCTGCTGGGCTGGACGGCGGAGGACACCGTCGGGCGTCCCCTGACCGACCTGCTGGTCGAGCCCTCGCCACCCGGCCTCCTCGACGACCATGACGCCGGGCCCGACGACGCCACGGGGTCCATTCCCCTGCGTCACCGGGACGGCTCCACGGTGGACGCCGTGGTGACCGCCCACGCACTGCTCGGCCCCGACGGACGGGCGCTGGGCCGCGTGGTGACCATGCAGCGGTGGGGACGCCGCCCGGTGATCGCTGACCGGGCCTTCGAGCAGTCCCCCTTCGCTCTCGGCGTCTACGACCCCGAGCTGCGGTTCCTGTGGATCAACGCCTCCTCGGGCCGGGTGATCGCGCACTCCGAGGAACAGGTGCTCGGCAAGAGATACCGCGAGGTGTTTCCCGAATTCGACCGCACGCTGTTTCCCGAAAGGGACGACAAGCCCTACACCGACGCTCTCGCGGAAGTGGTGAGAACGGGCGAGGCCACACGTCTCATCACCGTCTTCCGCTCCCTGGGCAGTGACTACGCCCATGCCTGGGCCACCAGCATCTGGCCGGTCCGTGATGCCGAGGGCAGGGTCCGCGCGGTCGCCAACTGGGGATTCGACATGAGCGCCGAGTACTGGGCCCGGCAGCGTCTGCTCCTCCTCAACCAGGCCAGCGGCGGCATCGGCCGGACACTCGACGTGATCGGCACCGCCGGGGAACTCGCCAGGACCCCGGTGCCGGGATTCGTCGACCTCGTCAGCGTGGATCTGTTCGAGGAGGTGCTGCACGGCGACGAACCGCCCTCCGCGTCCGCGTTCACCCCCGCCGAGACGATCACGCTCAGCCGTGCCGCCCAGCACAGCGCGAAGGAGGACGCAGACCGGGCGCCCGGACCCACGACGCAGGTCACGCACGCTCCCGGTTCCGTCGCCGCCCGCTGCATGGCCACCGGCCTGTCCACGGTCGAGCTCGCCGTCGAGCCCGGCGAGGGCGGCGAGTGGGCCTTCGGGCCGGGGCTCGCCGCGGACCCGGCGCACTGGCCGCCGGGCAACCCGGTGATCGACGAGTCCCTCGCCGCGGACGGTTTGACCGGCCGGATCACCGTGCCGCTCCGGGCGCGCGGCGCGCTGCTCGGCGTCGTCGCCTTCTCCCGGCTCGACCGGCCCGAGGCCTTCACCGCCGACGACCTGATCCTTGCCGAGGAGCTGACCGCCAAGGCCGCCGTCGCCATCGACAACGCCCGCCGGTACTCGCGGGAGCGCACGACCGCGTTGACCCTGCAACGCAGCCTGCTGCCGCAGGGGTTGCCGAATCAGGAGGCGGTCGAGGTGGCGTCGCGCTACCTGCCCGGCGGGACCGGCACGGAAGTCGGCGGCGACTGGTTCGACGTCATTCCGCTGTCCGGCGCCCGGGTCGCCCTGGTCGTCGGCGATGTCGTGGGCCACGGTCTGCACGCCTCGGCCAGCATGGGCCGGCTGCGCACGGCGGTCCGCACCCTCGCCGACGTCGACCTGCCACCGGACGAGCTGCTGACCCATCTGGACGACCTGGTCCTCCACCTCGCCAGCGACCTCCGGCCCGACAGTCACTTCCAGCCGACGGGCGAGTCCGGCGCCACCTGCCTGTACACCGTCTACGACCCCGTTTCGCGGCGCCTCACGCTGGCGAGCGCCGGCCATCCCCTGCCGTTGATCATCTCTCCCGACGGCGCCAGGACCCCGGTACCCGCCCCTCCCGGTCCGCCGCTGGGCATCGGCGGACTGCCTTTCGAGGCCGCGGAGTTCGAGCTGCCGGAGGGCAGTCTGCTCGCCCTCTACACCGATGGACTGCTGGAGAGCCGCGAACGCGACGTCGACCAGCGACTCGCCGAACTGCAGCGCGCCCTGAACCACTCGGTCACGCCTCTGGAAGTCCTGTGCGACGCGGTGGTCGACGCCATGCTTCCCGAACGCCGCACCGACGACGCGGCTCTGCTGCTCGCTCGCACCCACGCGCTCGCTCCCCAGCACGTCGCCGACTGGGACGTCGAGCCCGACACCGAACAGGTGCCGCGCGCCAGGAAGTTCGCCGTCGACCAGGTGGACGCCTGGGGTCTGGAGGAGGCGGCGTTCGTCACCGAACTGGTCGTCAGCGAGCTGGTCACCAATGCCATCAGATACGGCGAGCCGCCGATCCGGCTACGCCTCATTCGCGACACGTCTCTGATCTGCGAGGTCTCCGACGCCAGCAGCACCGCTCCGCACCTGCGCCGGGCCCGCGCGTTCGACGAGGGCGGCCGGGGCCTGCTGCTCGTCGCCCAGCTCACCCAGGGATGGGGGACGCGGCACACCAGCAACGGCAAGACCATCTGGTGCGCGGTGCGGCTTTGACGGGGTGAAGGCCCGGCGCAGGTCGGGCCGGTCTCGTCCGGCTGTCGCATCGCATCTCTCACGCGTCCGCGCGGCGCCGAGCCGGAGCTGCATCCGATGTTCGACGGATCGTCAAGTCGCTTACCAGCAAAAAATCGTTCACGAAAGATCAAGGATTTCGTGTCGGAAGTCTAGACACCGGCGATGCTCGTGTCCGTTAATCCATCCCATGTATCAGCGGACCGGATCGATGGGACCGAGACCCCTGGCACCGCGTCGGCAGCAGTCCAGCCCGTGACGGGCCGCATCCGGCCGCCGGCCCCATGAGCCGACACATCGACGACCAAGCTGCCGCCCCCTCCTCACCGAAGGATGCACCATGGCCTCCTCCGTCAGCAGACGACGCCTCCTGCAAGCAGCCGGGGCGGCCGCCGCCGCCTCTGCCACCGGGCCCCTCATCGGCGCGACTCCCGCCCACGCGGCCGTCCCTCCCGCAAGGGCCGACATCGGGGTCACGGCGTACCCCTTCGACCTCGGCCAGGTCCGGCTCACCGCGAGCCGGTGGCTGGACAACCAGGACCGGACCCGGAACTACCTGCGGTTCGTCGACGTCGACCGACTGCTGTACAACTTCCGCGCCAACCACCGTCTGTCCACCAACGGCGCGGCCGCCACCGGCGGTTGGGACGCGCCGACGTTCCCCTTCCGCACCCACGTCCAAGGGCACTTCCTCACGGCATGGGCTCAGCTGTACGCCGCGACCGGGGACACCGTCTGCCGGGACAAGGCGACCACCATGGTCGCGGAACTGGCCAAATGCCAGGCCAACAACAGCGCCGCCGGTTTCAGCGCCGGATACCTCTCCGGCTACCCGGAGTCCGACTTCACCGCTCTCGAGCAGCGGACCCTGACCAACGGCAACGTGCCCTACTACACCGTCCACAAGACCCTGGCCGGCCTCCTGGACGTATGGCGCCACATCGGCAGCACCCAGGCCCGTGACGTGCTCCTCGCCCTGGCCGGGTGGGTCGACGGGCGTACCGGACGGCTCAGCGGCCAGCAGATGCAGGCCATGCTGGGAACCGAGTTCGGCGGCATGAACACCGTGCTGACCGATCTCTACCAGCAGACGGGCGACGCCCGGTGGCTCACCGTGGCCCAACGGTTCGACCACGCCGCGGTGTTCGACCCCCTGGCGTCCGGCCAGGACCGGCTCAGCGGACTGCACGCCAACACGCAGGTGCCCAAGTGGATCGGGGCCGCCCGGGAGTACAAGGCCACCGGCACGACCCGCTACCGGGACATCGCCGCCAACGCCTGGAACATCACCGTCAACTCGCACACCTACGCCATCGGCGGCAACAGCCAGGCGGAGCACTTCCGCGCCCCGAACGCCATCGCCGGCTATCTGAACAACGACACCTGCGAAAGCTGCAACACCTTCAACATGCTCTGCCTCACCCGGGAGCTGTTCGCCCTGGACCCGAACCGGGCCGCGCTGTTCGACTACTACGAGCGGGCGTGGCTGAACCAGATGATCGGCCAGCAGAACCCGGCCGACGACCACGGCCACGTCACCTACTTCACCCCCCTCAACCCGGGAGGCCGACGGGGTGTGGGCCCGGCGTGGGGCGGCGGCACCTGGAGCACCGACTACGGCACCTTCTGGTGCTGCCAGGGCACGGGCCTGGAGATGCACACCAGGCTGATGGACTCCATCTACTTCCGCACCGACGACACGCTGATCGTGAACCTGTTCGTGCCTTCGGTGCTCACCTGGTCGGAGCGCGGAATGACGGTCACCCAGACCACGTCGTTCCCCGACAGCGACACCACCACCCTCCAGGTCACGGGCAACGCCGGCGGAACCTGGGCGATGCGCATCCGCATCCCGAGCTGGACCACCGGGGCCACCGTCAGCGTCAACGGCGTCGCCCAGTCCATCGCCACCGCCCCAGGCAGCTACGCCACCCTGAACCGCTCCTGGGCGTCCGGCGACACGGTCACCGTCCGCCTGCCCATGCGGATCGTGATGCGCGCGGCCAACGACAACGCGAACGCCGCCGCGATCACCTACGGCCCGGTGGTCCTGTCCGGCAACTACGGTGACGCCTCGCTCAGTTCCCTTCCCTCGCTGAACACGTCCTCGATCACCCGCACCAGCAGCAGCACGCTCGCCTTCACCGCCACCGCCAACGGCTCCACCGTCAACCTGGGCCCGTTCCACAACGCGCACGGCCACAACTACACCGTCTACTGGAACACCGGCGCCGCCACCGTTCGGCTGGCCAACGCGGGCAGCGGTCTCGTGCTGGGCATCCAGAACATGTCGACGGCCGACGGCGGCCGCGCCCTGCAGTGGAACGACTCGGGCACCGCCGATCACAACTGGGAGATGATCACCGACGGAAACGCGGTCCGCTTCCGCAACGCCAACAGCGGCAAGGTGCTCGGCATCCTGGACATGTCCACGGCGGACGGGGCCACCGTGCTGCAGTGGTCGGACAACGGCACCGCCGACCACCGATGGACGCTGCTCGACCAGGGCGACGGGACCTACAAGATCCGCAACGTGAACAGCGGCAAGCTGCTCGCCATCGCGAACAACTCCACCGCCGTCGGGGCGTTCGCGGTCCAGGACGCGGACGACGGCACCGCCGACAACCGCTGGCGCATCCTGCGGAGTTGAGGTCCGCCGCCCAGCGGAACCTGACAGCGCATCGCCCTTCAGTCTGCTCGACGCCTCGAATCTCGTTCGACATGTCGGACGTCAGGATCGAGTGCCGCTCACC
>NZ_JBEPBI010000366.1:0-5610 GCF_040299045.1 Streptomyces sp. NPDC001027 | reverse complement strand
TGGAGGAAGCACAGTGATCACCGATCCCGCCCTGGGCGCCCGCCGTGCGCACGCCGTGCGCACGCCTCACGCCGCATCCGCCCTCACCCCGGCACGGCCCGCGAGTCCCGGTGCGCGGACCGCCGCCGTTACACGCACGCTCCCGCCGTCGGCATCGGCGTCGGCGTCGCCGAGCACCCTGGACGCCCTGTTCGCTCAGATCGCCCGGCGCCACCCGGACGCGGTCGCCGTCCAGGACGCCCGCGGCGAACTGCGTTTCGCCGCGGCGGAGTCCTGGGCCGCACGCCTGGCATCGGTCCTGGTGCACAGCGGCGTCCAGCTCGGCGATCCGGTGATCATCCACTGCGACGACCACCGGCAGGCGCTGGCGGCGCAGTTGGCCGTCCTGAAGGCCGGAGGCGTGTGCGTGCCCGCCGCGCACGGTCTCGGCCGATCTCAGCTGCGGGGCATCGCCTCGGTCAGCGGCGCCTCGACCGTCCTGTGCAGCCGCTCCACGCAGGAAGCCTGGTCGCGGCGGTACACCGCCCTCCCGCTCGACGACGAGGACACCCGTCGGCGGATCACCGCTCAGCGGCTGGAGCCGGCACTCCCCCTCTCACACTCCAGGGAGGCCGCCTACCTGCTGGTCCACGACGGCGGACGGCACGGGCTCACCGGGCACCTGGTCGACCACCACGCCTGGCGGCTCGCCGTGGCCGAGCGGATCCGGACGGCGGGCGTCGCTCCGCGCCGGGTCTTCGTGGCCGGACCGCCGGCCGGCCCCCGCGCGCTGTCCGCGATGTGGTGGGCGTTCGCGGGCGCGGGCTCACTGCGCACGCTGCCGGGCACGGGAGCCCCGGCGCACCGCGACGGGACGGTGTCCGCCGCCGTGTTCAGCCCCGAGGAGTACGACGCCCTCGTGGACGTCCTCCCCGTCCGGCCGCGGCTGGTGCAGCTGGTCGGCGGTCCCGTGCCGAGCGACCTCGTGGCACGGCACTTCACGGCGCTGCCCGGCGCCCGGCTGCGTGCCGACTTCGCGCCCGCGGACGGCGCCCTGCCCTGGATCTCCCGGGAGTTCACCGCGGCCGGCGGCACGACGTCGTGGGCGGGCACGCTCGGCGCCCCGCTGCCCCAGGTGCAGGTGAGCGTGGTGGACGGCCGAGGCCGACCGCTGGCGGACGGGCAGACCGGTGAGCTGTGCGCCGCCGGCCGCGCTCTCCCCTTCGACACCGTCCGCCGCCCCGGGCGCGCCCTGCCCGCCTGGGAGGAGGCTCCGCTGCTGCGTTCCGGAATGTCCGGTCGACGCCTGCCCGGCGGCGACCTCGAACTGGTCGATCCGCCGACGCCGGTCGGCGAGGAGGACCGGGTGAGGGTCGGCAGGCGCTGATGCCGACCGGCCGGGGGGCGCTGATGCCGACCGGTCGCTGGTCGCCGGTCGCCGAGCCCGGGAAAGGGCGTGGAGGGGCGCCGCCGCCCCTGGCAGACTGTCGCCATGCCGGAGGACGAACTCGAGACAGTGCGACGCGAGCTCACGAGGACGCGCGCGGAGCGCGACGCACTGCGACAAGAACTCGGCGACCTGAGGGCCATGCTGCGCATGAAGCTCGGCGTCGCGCGGCCGGAGCCGGGCCGGGACGAGCTCACCTCACTCGGCGTCGCCACGGACGCCGAGATCGTCGACGAGGTCCAACGCCTGTGCGAGGAGCTGGCGAGACTCACCTCGGCGGAGCAGGCGGACGACGGGCGGTGGTCGGGAATCGACGACCTGATCACGCAGAACCGCAAGATTCACGCGATCCAGGCCATCCGCACCGAGTTCGGAACGAGCCTGCAGCTGGCCGTGGACCTGCTCGACGAGCGGTACACGCGACTGCGACGCAGGCATCCCGACCGCTTCGGCGAGAGCGCCGACGCCTACTGGGACGGCTTCCGCTCCTTCTGACAGCGGCTCCTCCCGCGGGGCGCCCCGCCGCCTCTACGCCCGCGTGAACCCGTGACTGCGCTCGACCTTCGCCACGTGCAGTGTGTAGGACTCGTACCACTCGGCGCGCCCGCGCTCCTGCGCCACGAGGTGCTCCGCGTCGCGCCGCCACCGCGTGAGGGCGTCGGCGTCGCGGAAGTACCCGACGGTGATGCCCAGCCCGCCGGGCGTCTGCGCGTGGTCCATTCCCAGGTACCCCGGGACGTCCTTCACCAGCTCTTCCATGCGTGCGCCGGTCTCGGCGTATCCGCTCTGGTCCTGGGTCCGGACCGCGGTGAAGACCGCCACGTAGTAGGGGGGTTCGTAGGCCTCGACGGGCACGACAGGCGCATGCTGGTGATCACTCATGGCGCCACCGTAGGACAGGCGCCGCCCGGCGGTCGACGTCTCAGCCGAACCGGCTCCGTGCCGGATCCCCCCTCCGACCAGGCTGATCACGCGGCGCGCGGAGCACGGCGCGTGACACCGCGGTCAGTGAGAGGTCTCGCCCGGGAGGGAGTCCGGCGGCGGAGCGCCGCGTTCGGCCCTGGCCGCGTCGGCGAGGGCCGCGGCGGCTGCTTCCGCGGCCTGGGCAGCGTCGTCGGCGGCCTGGGCGGCCATGTCGTCCCCGGGTCGCTCACGGGTGGCGGGCGACGGGGGCAGCACCTCGCTGAAGGCGCGGGACACGCCCTGGAGTGCGGAGGTGATCTCGCTGGGGATCACCCAGAAGTTGTTGCCCGGACCCTGCGCGAGCTGCGGCAGCGTCTGGAGGTACTGGTAGGCGAGCAGCTTGGGGTCGGGGTCGTTGCGATGCACGGCCTGGAACACCTCGTCGATGGCCCGGGACTGGCCCTCGGCCTGGAGGATCGCGGCGGTGCGGTTGCCCTCCGCGCGCAGGACGGCGGCCTGTTTGTCACCCTCGGCGGTGAGAATCTGCGACTGGCGCTGCCCCTCGGCCCCCAGAATCGCGGCCCGCTTGTCCCGCTCGGCCCGCATCTGCTTCTGCATCGCGTCCTTGATGCTCTGCGGGGGGTCGATGGCCTTGATCTCCACCCGGTTGACCCGTAGCCCCCACTTCCCGGTGGCCTCGTCCAGCACGCCCCGAAGCTGGCTGTTGATGGTGTCCCGTGAGGTGAGCGTCTTCTCCAGGTCCATGGATCCCACGACATTGCGCAGTGTGGTGACGGTGAGCTGCTCGACCGCCTGGAGGAAGTTCGCGATCTCGTAGAAGGCCGCCCGCGGATCCGTGACCTGGAAATAGAGCACGGTGTCGATCTCGACGACCAGGTTGTCCTCGGTGATGACCGGTTGCGGCTTGAAGGAGACGACCTGTTCCCGCAGGTCGATCACGCCGTGCACACGGTCGATGTACGGGATGACGAAGTTGAGGCCGGGGTTCAGGGTCCGGAGGTAGCGGCCGAGCCGTTCGACGTTGCGGGCGCGCGCCTGGGGCACGATGCGCACCGCCCGCACGACGGTGAAGACCGCGAACACGGCGACGAGCAGGCCGGCAATCAGGAACGCCGAGGTTTCCATGGTTTCAGTCCCGGGGGTAGACGATCGCGGTTGCTCCGTTGATCTCTATGACGTCGACGGTTCTTCCGGCAGGGATCACCAGCGTTTCGTCGTAGGCGCGGGCCGTCCATTCGTCGCCGTCGATACGGACCCTGCCGCCCAGGCCCGTCACCTCCGAGACGACGAAGGCGCCCTTGCCGATCAGGGCGTCCACGCCGAACCGCGCCGCTTGCGGCCGGAGCACGTGGCGCAGCGCGATGGGGCGTACGAACAGCACCGTGGCCACGGCGACGACGGTGAACACCGCGAACTGGAAGGGCAGCGGCAGCCCTACCGCCGCGGACCCCGCCGTGACCAGGGCGGCCGCGCTCAGCATCCCGAGTGCCGCGGTCAGCGTGAAGATCTCCACCACAGCCAGAACCGCTGCGATGATCAACCAGATCAGCCATGGTTCCATGACGTGCCTCTTCTGACCGGTGCGGGCATGAAAGGGCGGGACTCCCACCATTGGACCTCGAAACGGGACAGTTCAGATACCCCTGGGCGGGCAATCCCCGGCGATCCGACGTACGCGATCCGGCCAGGACGCGCCCGGATCGTCCGCTGCACGCCTCGTACACGGGTTTCTACCCCTCGGAGAAGATCACTCCACCAGCGCCGCCGGGCGGGACGGGGGCGCGCGCACGGCGGGGCGGCGCGGGGCGACGCAAGGCGGCGCAGGGCAGGCGGTGGATCACACCACCGGACTCTTCGGTAACGTGAGGTCATGAGCCATCCGCACCCAGAACTCAAAGCCGCCCCGCCCCTGCCCGAAGGCGGGCTGAGGGTCACCGCCTTGGGCGGCTTGGGCGAAATCGGTCGCAACATGACCGTCTTCGAGCATGCCGGCAAGTTGTTGATCGTGGACTGCGGTGTGCTGTTCCCCGAGGAGAACCAGCCCGGGGTGGATGTCATCCTGCCGGACTTCACCTCGATCCGTGACCGCCTGGACGACATCGTGGGCATCGTGCTCACCCACGGTCACGAAGACCACATCGGCGGCGTCCCCTATCTGCTGCGGGAGCGGACCGACATCCCGGTCATCGGCTCGAAGCTCACCCTCGCGTTCCTGGAGGCCAAGCTCAAGGAGCACGGCATCCGCCCTCGCTCGGTGCGTGTACGCGAAGGCGACCGGCGCCGCTTCGGTCCGTTCGACTGCGAGTTCGTCGCCGTCAACCACTCCATCCCGGACAGTCTCGCCGTCGCGATCCGCACCGGCGCCGGGATGGTGCTGCACACCGGCGACTTCAAGATGGACCAGTTCCCCCTGGACGACCGGATCACGGACCTGCGCGCCTTCGCCCGCCTGGGCGAGGAGGGCGTGGACCTGTTCCTCACCGACTCCACCAACGCCGAGGTCCCCGGCTTCACCACCTCCGAACGCGAACTGAATCCCGCGATCGAGCAGGTCATGCGCACCGCGCCGCGCCGGGTCATCGTCTCCAGCTTCGCGAGCCATGTGCACCGCATCCAGCAGATCCTGGACGCGGCCCACCAGCACGGCCGCAAGGTGGCCTTCGTGGGCCGTTCCATGGTCCGCAACATGGGCATCGCCCGCGACCTCGGCTACCTGAAGGTCCCGTCGGGCCTGGTCGTGAGCACCAAGGAGCTGGAGAAGCTGCCGGACCACCGGATCACCCTGGTGTGCACGGGCTCCCAGGGCGAGCCGATGGCCGCGCTGTCGCGGATGGCCAACCGCGACCACGCCATCCGCATCGGCAAGGGCGACACCGTCCTGCTCGCCAGTTCCCTCATCCCCGGCAACGAGAACGCGATCTACCGGGTGATCAACGGCCTGACCCGGTGGGGCGCCAACGTCGTCCACAAGGGCAACGCCAAGGTGCACGTCTCCGGCCACGCCAGCGCCGGGGAGCTCGTGTACTGCTACAACATCGTCCGCCCCCGCAACGTCATGCCCGTCCACGGCGAGTTCCGCCACCTGCGGGCCAACGCCGACCTCGCCATCCGCACCGGCGTCGACCCGGACCGCGTCGTCATCGCGGAGGACGGCGTCGTCGTCGACCTCGTCGACGGCCGAGCCGCGATCACCGGCAAGGTGCCCGCCGGGAACGTCTACGTGGACGGCATGGAGGTCGGCGGCGCGACGGAGGCGTCCC
>NZ_JBEPBI010000365.1:0-5644 GCF_040299045.1 Streptomyces sp. NPDC001027 | reverse complement strand
CCTATCGGGGGGGGGGGGGGGGGGCGGGCTCTCGGGGGCCGGGCGCGCCGCCGCCCGCCCCGCGGGCGGGAGGCGGTTACTCCTGCTTCTCGCCGGAGGCGAAGCGGGAGATGACCAGGGCGACGATGATGATGGCGCCGTTGAGGAACTGGTTCCACAGCGGAGGCACGCCCGCCAGCGTCATGACGTTCACGACCAGCTGCAGGGTGAGGACGCCGGTCAGGGCGCCGAAGACGGAGCCCTTGCCGCCGTTGAGGCTGACACCGCCGATGACGGTCGCGGCGAAGACCTGGAAGATCCAGCCGCTGCCCTGGGTGGCGGAGATGGACCCGTAGTGGCCGCTGTAGAGGATGCCGGCGAACGCGGCGAGGACGCTGCCGAGGATGAGGACGATCCACACGACGCGGTCGACGCGGATGCCCGCGGTGCGGGCCGCCTCCGCGTTGCCGCCGATCGCGTACAGCGCACGGCCGTGACGCAGCCAGGCCAGTGCGCTTCCCCCGAGGGCGAACAGCAGCGCGCACACCCAGATCGCGGCGGGCATGCCCAGCCAGGACGCCTTGCCCAGGTAGGTGAAGGACGAGGGCAGCTCGACGATGGACTGGCCCTCGGAGAGGGCGACCTGCAGACCGCGCAGCATGGTCAGGGCGCCGAGTGTGACGATGAAGCCGTTGAGGCGCAGCTTGAGGATGAGGAAGCCGTTGACGGCTCCGATCAGCGCGCCGACCAGCAGGCAGAGCGGGACGGCCGTCCACTCGGGGAGCAGGCCGAGCCCGTTGAACCGGCCGCCGCTGGAAGGCAGTACGAGCCAGACGGCGATGACGGGAGCCACGCCGATGGTGGACTCCAGCGACAGGTCCATCCGTCCGGCGATCAGGATGAACGTCGTGGCGAGCACCAGCAGGCTCAGCTCGGTGGACTGCTGGGCCACACCGATCAGGTTGTCCGCGGTGAGGAAGGCCGGCGAGACGATGAACCCGATCAGCATCAGCACGAGGATGGCCGGGACCAGGGACAGTTCACGGAAGCGGCCGAGGTCGACCCGGCGGCGGACGGCGTCGCCGCCGGCCGGCGCGGTCTTGCTCGCGGTGGGCTCGGTGAGATCTGTGGTGGCGGACATGACTACCTTCCGTGCTCGTCTGCGCCGGATGAGGCGGACAGGGGTGACGCGATGGCGTGGGCGGCGTCGCCGGAGACGCCCTCGATGGCGGCGACGACGTCCTCGTCCCTCCAGCCGCGGTCGAACTCGGCGACGACGCGCCCGTGGAACATGACGAGGACCCGGTCGCAGGCCTTGAGGTCGTCCAGTTCGTCGGAGACGATCAGAGCGGCCTTGTCGTCGTCCGCGACCTGTCGGATCCTGGCGAGCAGGAACTCCTTGGACTTCACGTCCACGCCGTTGGTGGGCCGGATGGCCACCAGCACGTCGGGGACGGTGGCCAGGGCGCGCGCGACGACGACCTTCTGCTGGTTGCCGCCGGAGAGGGCGGAGACCGGGGTGGCGGCTCCGGGGGTCTTGATGTCGAGGTCGCGGATCATGTCCCGGGCGAACGCCCTGGTCCGGGCGGGCAGCACGGTGCCGAACGGGCCGAGCTGGTCGGTGACGGTCAGGGTCGCGTTCTCCGCCACGCTGCGGTTGCCGACCAGGCCTTGGAGATGGCGGTCCTCGGGGACGAACCCGACCCCGGCGGCGAGCGCGGACGGCACGCTGCCGGTGCGGACGCTCCTGCCGCGGACCGAGATCCGGCCCGTCCTGGCCCGGTGCAGCCCGGCTATCGCCTCGCCGACCTGGACGTTGCCGCTGGCGGTCGCCCCGGCGAGCCCGACGACCTCGCCGGAGCGGACCGTCAGGGAGACGTCCTCGCAGGCGCCGGGCAGCGTCAGCGCGTCCAGCGTCAGCAGTTCCGCGGCGTCCGTGCGGGCGGCCCGGGGCTGCCCGGCGGCGCCGACCACGCCGGCCGACTCGCCGGTCATGGCCTCCACCAGGGCCTGGTGCCCGAGCTCCGCGACGGGCGCGGTGAGGATGTGGGCGGCGTCGCGGTAGACGGTGACCGTGCTGCAGAGGTCGTACACCTCCTGCAGGTGGTGCGAGATGAAGAGGAACGCGACGCCCTGCCGCTGGAGGTCCCGGAGCTTGTCGAACAGCCGCTCGATGCCGCGGGCGTCGAGCTTGGCCGTCGGCTCGTCGAGGATGATGAAGCGCGCGCCGAAGGACAGGGCCCGGGCGATCTCGACGAACTGCCGCTGCTCGACGGTGAGGTCCCTGGCCCGCGCGGCGGGGTCGACGGCCACGCCGTACTCGCCGAGCAGCTCCTCGGCACGCCGGCGCAGCTGCTTCCAGCGGATGGGCCGGACCGCGCCGGCGCTCTGCCGGTTCAGGAAGAGGTTCTCCGCGACGGTCAGCTCACCGATGATGGTGGAGCGCTGGTAGACGCAGGCGACGCGGGAGCGCCAGGCGTCGATGTCGCCGACGGCGGGGGCGGGCTCGCCGGCGAAGCGCAGGCTTCCCGTGTCGGGCTGCTGGAGGCCGGTGAGGATGGACACGAGTGTCGACTTGCCGGCGCCGTTGCGTCCGACCAGGGCGTGCGATTCGCCGGGGGCGACGGCGATACGGGCGTCGCGCAGCGCCACGGTCGCGCCGAATCGTTTGCTGATGCCGGTCGCCTCGGCCACCGGGGCCATGGTGCCGGGGCCGGCCGCAGGGGCGGTCGCGGTGTCCGCCATGGTGGATACCGTCCTTCGTTCACGGGGGCTGGGGCTGGGGCCGGGGGCGGGTGGGCGCCCGGCCGGCGGGGGTCGGCGTCGGGCGTGGTCCGTCCCCCGGCGCGGCGTGCTGGGAGTGCCGGCCGTCAGCCGACGTTGTTGCCCCACAGGGTCTTGTCGTCCACGTTGTCCTTGGTGACCAGCGGCGCCGGCAGCTGGTCCTCGAGACCGTTGGGGATCTTGATGATCGTGGAGCCGTGGTCGGTGGCGCCCGGCTTGAACGTCTTGCCCTCGGCGGCGGCCTCGGCGTAGTACAGGGCGTACTTGGCGTAGAGGTCGGCGGGCTGGGAGACGGTGGCGTCGATCTGACCCTTGCGGATCGCGTCGAACTCCTGCGGGATGCCGTCGTTGGAGACGATGGAGATGTGGCCCTTCTGGCCCGCGGGCTTGAGCAGGCCCTTCTGCTCCAGCAGGGCCAGGGTCGGCTGCAGGAAGACACCGCCGGCCTGCATGTACACGCCGTTCAGGTCGGGGTGCTGGGCGAGCAGGCTCTGCAGCTTGGCGGAGGCCACGTCGCCCTTCCAGTCGGTGGGCAGCTCGAACACCTTGATCTTCGGGAACTTCGTCTTCATGCACTCCGCGAACGCCTCGGAGCGGTCGCGCCCGTTGATCGAGTCCAGAGCCCCCTGGAGTTCGGCGACCTTGCCCGTGCCGCCCAGCTGCTTGCCGAGGAACTCGCAGGCCTTGGTGCCGTACGCACGGTTGTCCGCGCGGACGACCATGTAGACGTCGCCCTTGTCGGGTCTGGTGTCCACGCTGACCACCGGGATCTTCTTCGACGCGAGGGTGTCGAGGGTCGACGCGATGGCGCCGGTGTCCTGGGGGGCCATCACGACGGCCTTGGCTCCGGTGTTCTGGAACACCTGCACGTTGGCGACGAGCTTGGTCACGTCGTTCTGCGAGTTGCTCAGGGGCAGGGCGTTGACGCCGTCCGTCTTGATGTCGCCCTTGAGGTACTGCGCGTAGGAGTTCCAGAAGTCGGAGTCGGAGCGCGGCAGGTCGATGCCGAGCGCGGGCTTGTCGCCGCCCGCGGACGTCGAGCCGGTGCTCTCGCGGTTGCACGCGGTGGCGAGGGCCGCGACCGCGACGACGGCGGTGACGGCTGCGGCGGTGGAACGGAGGTGAGCGAGCTTCATGGCCGTGTTCTCTCCTAAGCCAGGGGCGCGGGGCCGCAGGGCGACGGTGGGAGGGGAGGCGTACCCGCCTGTCGACAGGGGGCGGAGGCGCCGGCCGGGCACGCGCCGATCCTGGTGTCGGATGCGGGGATCGTGCCCGAGGAGAAGGGGAATGAGGGTCAGCCGGTGACCGGGACGGTGGCAGCGGGGCGGCCACACGGGTGCGGCCCGAACGGCGCACCGGACGATGCGAACCATTCCTCCGATGTATCTCGGACGACCAGGACGTTACGACGACGTTGCCGAGATTGACAAGAGTCCGCGGCCGACGATTTGCGGCACATCGTGCCGCGGGTCGCCCGGAGGCTGCTCCGGCTCCCGCTATCGCCGCTTCTCATGCCGTTCGACCTGGGATTTCAAGGTCGTACAGGCATCGGGCGACGGGTCGGCGCGGGCTCACGATTCGGCAACGACGCCGCCGGACCGGGCAGGAGCGGGCGTGGAGACGGCCGCCCGGGTCCGCGCCCCTCTTCGGGGCAATCCGTGGCATGTGCGCTCATCCCGTCCTCATCGAGGCGGATCACCGGGCACGCGGCACGGGATTCATCGGATGGTGGCTCCTGTGGCGCCCCTCACGTCTGGGCATGGCCATGGCGGAGAGGGTCCCGAAGGCACTGGGCCGACACGCGTCCGGAAATTCATCCGAGGAATCCATTGTCAGCTGCGGATTCCGCATCTATGGTCACTCTGCCGCCATACATCCGATGACTCAGTACGCGGACGAGCGAGGACCGCGGAACGGTCCCAGCCCGGACCCGACCGGCCCCGCTCGACGGCCGGCCGCCCCCCCCCCAAGACGGAACCCGCACGGCGGAAAGCCGCATGGCAGAGGAGTTGCCCCAGTGAAACTGCTTCGAGTCGGCGCCCCCGGACAGGAGCGCCCCGCCGTCCGCACCGACGACGGGCGGCTGCTCGACCTGTCGTCCGTGACGCCGGACGTCGACGGCGTCTTCCTGGCCTCGGGCGGAGTCGACCGTGCCCGGACGGCTGTGGCGGCGGGCGAACTGCCCGAGCTGGACCCGGCCGGCCTGCGCGTCGGCGCCCCCGTCACCCGCCCCGGCAAGATCGTCTGCGTCGGTCTGAACTACCGCGACCACGCCGCCGAGACCGGCGCGGCGATCCCCCAGCGCCCGGTGGTCTTCATGAAGGACCCGGGCACGGTCGTCGGCCCGTACGACGAGGTGCTGATCCCCCGGGGCTCGGTGAAGACCGACTGGGAGGTCGAGCTCGCGGTCGTCATCGGGAAGCGGGCCCGCTACCTCGACGGCCCCGACGCCGCGCGGGCCGTGATCGCGGGATACACGATCAGCCACGACGTCTCCGAGCGCGAGTTCCAGCTCGAGTACTCCTCCCAGTGGGACCTCGGCAAGTCCTGCGAGACCTTCAACCCGCTCGGCCCCTGGCTGGTCACCGCCGACGAGGTCGGCGACCCCCAGAACCTCGCCCTGAACCTGAGTGTGAACGGCGTGAAACGGCAGCAGGGTCACACCGGCGACATGATCTTCACGGTCGACTGCCTCGTGTCCTATCTGAGCCGGTACATGGTCCTGGAACCCGGCGACGTGATCAACACCGGTACGCCCGCCGGCGTGGCCCTCGGCCTCCCCGGCGCCCCCTACCTCCGCCCCGGCGACACTGTCGAGCTCTCCGTCGACGGCCTCGGCGCCCAGCGCCAGACCTTCGCCCAAGCGTGAAAGGCACGACCT
>NZ_JBEPBI010000364.1:0-5683 GCF_040299045.1 Streptomyces sp. NPDC001027 | reverse complement strand
ATTCCGATCTCCGGGTCGAGTCGAGTCCCAGTCGTTGCACCTGCCCGCGGGGGACGTCGCGGCGCAGGTGCGGCAGGTCGTCGGGGCCGGTGACGGACACCGAGCGCAGCAGCCGCAGGCGCGCGGTGTCGTCGAGCTCCGCGGCGAGCCGTAACGCGATGCGCAGTTCCCGGTCGGCGCGTTCGTGTCGCCCCGTCTGCCAGGCGTCGGCGCAGGCCCGCATCGCCATGCCCAGCTCGTGTTCGTTCTCCACGCGGGTGAGGTCGGCGGACGGCGGGATGCCGAATCCGGGTGTCCCGCGCCGCCGTACGACCATGGCCCGGGGCTCGCTGCACGGCACGCGCGTGCCGTCGCTCTGTTCGGCGTGCAGCGTGACGCGGGCGGCGCGCAGGTCCTCCTCGACGGTCAGCGCGTCGGGATCGAAGCGCAGGGACACCTGGTACTGGCGGGTTTCCGGCGGCCAGGAGCCGAGCGGGACGTGGATCTCTTCGCCGTGCTGCCGACGGGCCGTCAACTCCGCCTGCACCGGGCGGGTCTGGCGGACGAATCCCAGCCGGAAACGGCTGTTGAGGCGCAGGCCAAGGTAGACGCGGGGCACGACGATGCGCTGGGCCTGCCGCATGGTGCGGGTGAAGTCCTGTGCGAGGTCGGACGCGGCGACGACGGCTTGCGCGCTGCCGTGCAGGGCCTCGGTGATCCTCAGCAGCTCCGCGTAGTTCCAGTCCTCACCGAGCCCTCGCGCGTCGCAGACGAACCGGTCGGTGCACGTCTCGAGGACGTCTCCCAACTGCTCGGGCGTCTCGTGCTCGTCCTTGCCGTCCGTGTAGAGCACCGCGTGGCGTACGACGGCGGGCGAGGTCACCGACGCGAAGAGGCGGTCCGCGCAGGCCAGCCACCGTCCGATCGCCGTGCCGCCCTCGGCCAGCTGACCGACGATCCGGCTCTTGGCCTCCTGCCGGGCGTCGGCGTCGACCGGCGCGAGGCCGCCGCCGGCGGGGAAGACGACCTCGGCCTCGTGATGGCCCGCGACGATCCCGAGGAGGGTGCCGTCCCGCAGGGCGTCGACGGCCGCGCACATGGCGCGCTTGGCCTCGTCCAGCTTGCCGTGCCCGGCCATGGACAGCGACCGGTCCATGATGAGGACCTCGGCGGTCTGCGTGAGCGTCGCGCGCCCGGGGACGGGCCGGGCCCGGACCGTGACGAGGGCGTCGGCGCGCGTCTCGTCGTGCGCCAGGTCGGCGGGTGCGTCCACGTCCACTTCGAAGCTGAGCCCTGTCAACGGCGGCCTGTCCCCCACCGGCACCACCCGACTGTGTCCCGTGTGTCCCCGTGATGCCTGCGCATCTCCGCATGCCCGTGCGTAGCGACTCAGGAGCTTAGCGTGTCGGGTCCCGCTTCGACATGGGAACGACGGGAACGAGGGGTGCGTCGGCGGAGCGCCGGCCACCTCCAGTCCAGCGCCGGGCGCAGCCGGTTCGCCAGGTCCACCAGGGCCACGTAGGCGCGCTCGGTGGGGGCGTGCGCGCCCAGCCCGCGGACCGCTTCCGACAGCCGCAGCCGGTCGTGGGCGCGCAGGAACTCGGCGTACTCGATCTCCGCCTCGAGACCGGCGGCCGAGGCGTCGTCCGCGTGGAGGCCTTCCAGCGCCGCACGGGAGCCCGCCAGGTCGTCGTGCGTAGGCGGGGCGGACGGCGTCTGCCGGGCGGGGACGGTGACGAGCAGGCGGACGACCGCGACCCGTGCCTCGCGCTCGTAGCGGAACTCCTGGGCGAGCCGTTCCGCGGCGGCCACCGCCGCCGCGCGCCGGCCCGACAGCAGGTGCACCCGGGCCAGTCCGAAACCGGCCGCGCCGAGCGCGGGCGCGGTCTCGAAGACGGCGCCGTAGTGCGAGCGGGCGGCCTCGCGGTCGTCGCGGAACTCGGCGCACAGGCCGAGCGCGAGCTGCGGGATCAGCTCCCCCGGCAGGGCGCGGCGCACCTCGGTGAAGCAGCGGGCGGCTCTGGGCACGTCCTCGCGGGCCAGCGCGATCAGCCCCGAGTACCAGGCGTGCAGCCAGTGCCAGTCGGGCAGTCCCGCGCGCGTCAGCGCCTGTGCGGCCCGGGTGACGTCGTCGCGGCGCAGCGCGAGCCGGCTCTCGGCCAGCGCGTTTCCGGCGGCGTCGCCGATGCGCGGATCATCGGGGTCGGACAGGGGTGTGGGCAGCGCGCCCGCCATGTCGCGCGGGCCCGGACAGGAGAACGGCGCGGGCATGGTCAGCAGGGCGTCCGCGGTCACCGTCGCCCGGACCCAGTGGTCGAGGGGACGCGCCGTGCCCAGCCCGCCGTGCAGGGGCTCGGTCATCGAGCCGAACAGCGCCGACGGTCGGGCCACCTGCCGGCCGGCCGGCGGAGCCGCCACGATCTGCCGGACCACTCCGCTGAGCTGCTCGCCGAACTGGCGTGCCGAGAAGAATCGCCGCTCGGGCACGACGACGTCGGTGGCACGGTCCAGCAGCAGCATCAGCGAGTCCACCCCCGGCGCGGCCCGGTCCGCGCTGTGCGCGCGGCACACTTCCCGCAGGGTCATGCCGAGGCCGTACAGGTCGAATCCGGGAGTGGGACGCACATGCTCCGGGTCGTCCTCGGGGGGCGCGTACGCCTTGGTGTACGCGACGATCGGCCCGGCCTGCTCCTGGGAGCGCACCGCGCCGAAGTCGATGAGCCTGACCCGGTCCAGCGGCGGGGCGGAGCCCGCGGAGCCCTCCTCCCGGAAGCGGATCACGTTGAGCGGTTTGACGTCGCAGTGCAGCAGCCCCCGGGCGTGCAGGTAGTCGAGGGCCTGGAGGATGCGGACGCCGTGCGCGAGGAGCGTCTCGAGCCGGTCTCCGTCGCGCGCCGACAGGGCGACTCCCGGCACGTACTCGAGCACGAGGTGGGGTCCCTCCGGTTCGTAGCCGAGGATGCGGACGATGCTGTCGTGCCGCAGCCCGACCAGCACGTCCCGCTCGTGCTCGGCCGTCCTGGCCACCGACCGGTTCAGCGCCTTGAGGACCACCTGCGTCTCGAGGTTGCGGTCGTGTGCGAGGTAGGCGGCCCCGTAGGCCCCCGAGCCGAGGACCCGCTCGACGTCGTAGCGTCCGGCGATGGTGAGGCCGTGCGGCTGGGCGAAGTCGAAGCGGGTGCCGCAGTGGGCGCAGAAGCCCGCGGTGCGGCCGGGCTCCCCGCCGTGCCCCCGGCCCACGGGCTGCCCGCAGACGGGGTTGGCGCAGAACCGGTGCTCCTCGGCGACGGGGCCGGCGACGGGAGACGGCGGGTCGGGGAGGTCCGCGGCGAGACCTGAATCGATCAGGCCGAGGCCGTACCAGGGGTCCGGGCGCACCTGCGCCACCCCGACGCCGACGCCCCGTGGCACGCCGACGTTCCGTGGCACGCCGACGCTCGGTTCGCGGGCCGCGCCGTCGGGCGGGGAGGCGCGGCCCGGCGGCAGCGGGCGCCGGTCGCACACCGGGCAGAATCCCTCGTCGTCGATCTCGCCCAGGGCGCAGTCGGGGCGGTTGCACCTCGGCAAGGCGTCACCCTTCGTCGATCCGTCGGTTGACCTCGTCGGTGTGGAGCCGGACCAGCCTGCGGGCGGCAGCGAGGTCGATCGGCACGGTCTGCAGCGCGCGGGCCGCGGGCGCGTGCAGCCCGGCGAGCCGCCGGTCCTCCTCGCCGAAGAACCGCGCCGCGCGCACCCGGTGGAGTTCGAGGCTCGTGGCGAGGTCCGCGTGGTCCTCCACCAGCCGCCGCAGGGCCCGGTCGAAGGCGGCGACCTCGGCGCGGGCTTCGAGGGCGCGGTCGTGGACCGCTGTGAGCTCGGGGTTGGGCTCGGTGGTCCGGGCGACGGCGAGCCGGATCCGCAGGCGGGGCGCCGCGCTGCGCGGCGGGCGGGGCGCGCCGAAGAACTTCCCGCCCCACCGCGCCCACAGCCGTGCCGCCGCCTCCTCCTCGGCGGCGAGCTGTCCGACCGCCGTCTGCGCCTGGGTCGGGGTGACGCTGGCGGACGCCGGTCCGACGACGGGCGCCGGGTCGAGGGACACGTCATGGGGGAGGTCTTCGGGGGGCCGGTCCTCGAAGCCCAGGACCAGACGCAGGCCGCTCGAACGGGCCCGGCGGGCCAGCGGCCCCAGCAGATCCCGTACGAGTGCCTCCGGGTCCGCGGCCCGGTCGACGCGCCCCACCACCAGGCACGCGGGAGGCCGACGACGGGCCAGCCGGCGCACCGCGTCCCGGTCGTCGTCCGCGCGCAGTCCGAACCGGCCCGTCAGGTACCTGCGGACGTCGGCGACGGACCGGCCGCAGGCGTCGTACGCCGCGTCGATGGAGCCGAGCCCGAGAACGGTGTCCCCGGGGGCGCCGGTCAGCTCGGCGTCGGACACGGTCGCGCGGGCCGCCGGGTCGGCCGTGCGCACCAGACGCACCAGCCACGAGGAGCCCGCGCCGACCGAGGCGTCGGTGCCGACGGCCACGGTGCCCGACCAGTCGCCGTCGAGCAGCCGCGTCAGCTCCTGGGTGAGCGCGAGGCGCAACGGGTCGTGCAGCACGTCCTGGGGCAGCTCACCGCCGGACGGGCCGAGTTCGTCGGTGCGGTGGCCGCCGGTGAACTCCCGGATGCTCGGCAGGTACGTCAGCAGCGTCTCGGTCGGCAGCATCCAGGCCGCCCGGGCGTCGCCGTTGACGTAGTCGGCCACCACGATGCCGATGACCCTTCCCTTGAACTCGCCGTCCAGCGCGATGACTCCGGCGCCGGAATAGCCCGCCTCGATCCACGGGTCGCCGACGCGGATCTGCCTCAGCAGACCCCATTCGCCCTCCCGTCCGCCGGAACCGGCCAGTTCGGCGTCCGTACCGATGCCGTAGGGCTCGGCCTGCGGAAAGCCGTACACCCGCACCCTGCCGCCGGAGATCGGCACCTTCCACAGGGTGGTCCTGGTGGCGCAGTCGGCGGGCTCGTCGAGTGCGAGCAGCGCCACGTCGCCGCGTCGTGTGCCGTGCTCGTGCACCCATGATCCGGGGACCACGCGCGCGGTGCGCGTCCACTCCGGACTGCACGCCACACTCCTGATCCGTACGCCGGACGCGGCGCCCTGCGGCTGCGCTCTCGCGTACCGGACGACATGCGCGCAGGTCAGCACGTGCCGATCGTCGAGGAGCACCCCGGCGCCGCAGGGCGCCCCGCGCTCGTCGTCCACCCTCACCCGCCACGCGTTCTCGCTGTGGTGATGCAGCGCCATCCCTCCACAGTATGACAACTCCCGCCCCAGGGGCCCGAGATGACCCGAACGCGGCGGGGCCGGGACAGCGGGGCCGGCGCGGCGGGCCGCAGTGCGCCCGCGAGGGCAGATAAGAAAAAGATAAACATCGAGGGCATGCAGGGCTCACGGCGGGGCACTCGGCGGAACGGAGGTTGATAACCATGGTTCCCTTGCTGCTGGTTCTTCTGCTCGCCCTGGTCCTCTTCGGCGCCGGGTTCGCCCTCAAGGCCCTGTGGTGGATCGCCGTGATCGTCCTCGTGGTCTGGCTGGTCGGCTTCTTCGCCCGCTCGACCGGGGCAGGCGGGGCACGGGGTCGCTGGTACCGCTGGTAGAGCGGGCCGGCACAGGCCGCCGGGCACGCTGTGGCGTGGCGTGGCCGTACGAGCGGGGCATACGGGTGGGGCGCACCGG
>NZ_JBEPBI010000363.1:0-5705 GCF_040299045.1 Streptomyces sp. NPDC001027 | reverse complement strand
GCCGGCCGGAGCCGGACGGCCCTGCGGGGGTGCGGCCGGCGGCTGCTGGGGACCGCGCGGCGGCTGGCCGCCGGGACGGCCACCGCCGTCCCGTCCGGGCAGCGCGGCCCGGGGGCCCTGACCGCCGGCGAGACGGCCGCCCGCGCCGGGACCGGCGCCGAGGGCGCCGCCCTGCGAGCCGTTCTGGCGACGCGCGGCGGCGACGCCGGCCGCGGCCTGCGCGGCGGCGGGACCGCCCGCGACACCGCCCTGACCGGGCTTCGGCTGGGGCTTCTTGCCGCCCTGGGCGACGTCCACGGGCAGCATGACCAGCGCGGTGGTGCCGCCGGAGTCGGAGGGGCGCAGCTGGATGCGGATGCCGTGCCGCTGCGACAGCCGGCCGACCACGAACAGACCCATGCGGCGGGAGACCGACACGTCCACGGTGGGCGGCGAGGCGAGCCGCTCGTTGATCGCGGCGAGGTCCTCGGGGGAGAGGCCGATGCCGGTGTCGTGGATCTCGATCAGCACACGGCCGTCGGGCAGCGCGTGACCGGTGACCTTGACCTTGGTCTGCGGAGAGGAGAACGAGGTGGCGTTCTCGAGCAGCTCGGCGAGCAGGTGCACGAGGTCGTTGACGACCCGGCCGGCCACTTCGGTGGTCGGCACGGACGAGAGCTCGATGCGCTCGTACTGCTCCACCTCGGAGGCGGCGGCACGCAGCACGTCGACCAGCGGCACCGGACGGGTCCAGCGGCGGCCGGGCTCCTCGCCCGCGAGGACGAGGAGGTTCTCACCGTTACGGCGCATACGGGTCGCGAGGTGGTCGAGCTTGAAGAGCGAGGACAGCTGGTCCGGGTCGGCCTCGCGGGACTCCAGTTCGGAGATGAGCGAGAGCTGACGCTGGATGAGGCCCTGGGAGCGGCGCGAGAGGTTGGTGAACATCGCGTTGACGTTGCCCCGCAGCAGGGCCTGCTCGGCGGCGAGGCGGACGGCCTCGCGGTGCACGTCGTCGAAGGCCGCGGCCACCTGGCCGATCTCGTCCCGGGAGTGCACACCGACCGACTCCACCGACGTGTCTACGTCCTGCGGGTCGGACTCGGACAGCTGCTTGACCAGCTCGGGCAGTCGGTCCTGGGCGACCTTGGTGGCGGTCTCCTGGAGGCGGCGCAGCGAGCGGATCATGGACCGGGCGACGACGAACGCGCCGACCAGCGAGACGCCGAGCACGAGCAGGATGAGCGCACCGGAGATGATCGCCTCGCGCTCGGACTCGGCGCGCAGCTCACGCGCCTTCTGCTCCATGTCCTCGAGCAGCGTGTGCTCGATGTTGGCCATCTGAGCGATCTTGGTCGAGCTGTCGTCGATCCAGTCCTGGTAGGAGCGCTTGTCCTGCGACTGCAGACCGGTGGTGGAGCTCAGCGCGCGGGTGGCGTAGGTGTCGGCTTCCTCGATGACCGGGTTGCCCCGCTCGATGGGCTGCAGCAGCTCCTCGGCGCCGTCGTCGCCGTAGATGCTGCGGAAGCTCGCGAGTTCGGAGTCCTGGTTCTCGAGGGCGGCCTCGGCGTACTGCCGGTCGTTCTCGGAGAGGTCGCCGTAGACGGTGTTGCTCACCGGCAGCGCCGCCGCGAGCACGGCGCGCTGGACGGAGGCGTACTCCTTGGCGGCGGAGAAGGCGGACAGCGCGCGGGTGCGCTGGATCATCTCCGGGTTGCTGGTGGCCTGCGCCATGTCCTGCGACAGGTCCAGCAGGCTGGTGATCAGACGGTGGTAGGCCTCGACCGTCTGGGTGGAGTTCTTGGGCTCCGAGTAGGCGGTCGACCGGATCTTGGCCAGGTTGCCGAGGTCGCTGAGGAGGCCCACGAGGCTGTCGCGGACACCCTGCAGGTTGCCGTCGGTGCTGGCGGCGTCGATCTCCTCCGAGGCGTCCTGGAAGGCCGTCACGGCCTTGTCGGTCTTGTCCCGGTAGCCCTTGATGCCGAAGTCGGTCGCCTTGGTGCCGTGCGACAGCGGGCCGGCGGAGCGGTCGCGCTCGTTCTGCAGCTGGACGGCCAGCTCGGTGGCCTGCTTGGTCATGTCCGTCAGCAGCTTCATGTTGTCGAGCTGCTTGATGTCGTCCATCGACTGGTCGATGCGCAGCGCGCCCAGGGTGGTCGCGGCGACCACCGGAAGGGTCAGCAGCGCCACCAGACGCGTGGAGATGCGCCAGTTGCGCAGCGCCACCCGAGAGCCGGGACCGGGAGAACCGGTCGGCGGCTTCGCCGTCGGAGTCGGGGTGAAGGAACTCGGCGACGCGGACGAGCCGGGGCGCCCGGAGCGCTCACCGCCGTCGCCGGACGCGGCCGGGCCCGGGTTCTGGGCGTGCTGGGGCGAGGAACTGCCGGCATTGGGGCCAGTCCCGCCGTGCGGCTCCGGCTCCGCCGAAGCACTGCCATCCCTCTTGAAACGTCCCTGCACTAGCGTCGCAACCTCTGGACCAGGCGCCTTCCCGCGTGAACGGAAAGACGGTGTCGGCGTGTCGGGGGCGTCCTGAATTACGCCACCCTGATGGTCGTGAGTACCGGCGCTGGCTCCCCCTGTCTCGCCGCCACCGGGCGCGTTCTGCGCCCCCTGTGCGCCGGCTCGATCCCGCGGCGGTCCGAGGAATTCCAGCACAGTGCAGGATCTCCAACAAGGCCCGTTGGCCAGGCTGTGACATCCGTGACACGAAGTGAGGGTTAAGTTACGGGATGTAGAAAGCGTTTCCCCCTAAGGCGGGCATAAGGGTGTGAACCCTGGGGGCGACGAGGGTGTCCCAGTCGCCATGATCAGGAGCGGAATGAGTGCTTCAGGTGCTTTATGTCCGTTTCGTAGCGGTCGAGTGGGGGTCCGAAATGACCGAAATACCACTGAACTCGTGAGCAAACTCACACGCCAAACATGCGACGTTCACGCGTTCAACGGGAAGCGCGTGTTTAGCCTGACGCTTTACAGGGATGGCACATCCGACAAACCGCGCCCGCGCGGGGGCTTTTTCACAGCCTCCCCGGCGCCCCGACACGACAGGGCCACGTACACCAGTGAAGACGACGACGATGTTCCACAAGATCGCCAACCCGAGGCGCACGACGCTGGCGCACCTCAGCGACGCCGACGAACTGCAGCTCCCGGAGCAGCAGGAGCACTCCGTCGATCTTCCCGCCCAGACTGCCAACCCCAAGCGCACCGTCCTCATGGAGGCGCCGCTCGCCGCCTCCGTCGCGGAGTAGATCCAGGGGATCCAGGAGATCGTCCCCGGTCTCCGCGATCACATACGGGCGCCGGCCGCCGAATGCTCAAGCCGGTCGCCCACGGATGTCAAGGGCGTCCCCGGCCGGGGACGCCCTTCCGCGTTAGCCTGGAGCGTCACACTCCCGCCAGCTCAGTCAAGGGGCCAACCAACCCGTGCGCATCGCCAGGTTCTCCATCGACGGCAACGTCGCCTTCGGCGCGGTCGAGGGGGCCGAGCCGGACGAGCTCGTCCTCGACATCATCAAGGGCATCCCGTTCGCGGACTTCGAGCTCTCCGGCACCAAGGTGCCGCTGAGCAAGGTCCGGCTCCTGCCGCCCGTGCTGCCCAACAAGATCGTCGCCTTCGGCCGCAACTACGCCGAGCACGCGCGCGAACTGGGCAACGAGGTCCCCGACGCCCCGTTCGCCTTCTTCAAGCCGTCCACCTCGGTGATCGGCCACGGCGACGACATCCAGTACCCGGCGTTCTCCGAGGAACTGCACCACGAGGCCGAGCTGGCCGTGGTCATCGGCCGGATGTGCCGCGAGGTCCCGCACGAGCGCGTGGCGGACGTCGTCTTCGGCTACACGTGCGCCAACGACGTCACCGCACGGGACGTCCAGCGGCGCGAGAAGCAGTGGGCGCGGGCCAAGGGCTTCGACACCTCCTGCCCGCTCGGCCCCTGGGTGGAGACCGGACTGGACCTGGCGACCGCGTCCGACCTCACGATCCAGCTCACGGTGAACGGCGGGCAACGCCAGCTCGGCCGCACCAGCGAGATGACCCACTCCATCGCGGATCTGATCGTCAACATCACCGAGGCCATGACGCTGCTCCCCGGCGACGTGATCCTCACGGGCACCCCGGCAGGGGTAGGCCCCCTGGCTGTCGGCGACGACGTCGCCGTCACCATCGAAGGCATCGGCACTCTCACCAACAAGGTTGTCAAGCGTGGCTAGCGCACCCGGCACTCCCGTACGCGTCCGTTTCTGTCCCTCGCCCACCGGTAACCCGCACGTGGGCCTGGTCCGCACGGCCCTGTTCAACTGGGCCTTCGCCAAGCACCACCAGGGCACGCTGGTCTTCCGCATCGAGGACACCGACGCGGCCCGCGACTCCGAGGACTCGTACAACCAGCTCCTGGACTCGATGCGCTGGCTCGGCTTCGACTGGGACGAGGGCCCCGAGGTCGGCGGCCCGCACGCGCCGTACCGTCAGTCGCAGCGCATGGACCTGTACAAGGACGTCGCGCAGAAGCTCCTGGACGCCGGGCACGCGTACCACTGCTACTGCTCCCAGGAGGAGCTGGACACCCGCCGCGAGGCCGCCCGCGCCGCCGGCCGTCCTTCCGGCTACGACGGCCACTGCCGCGACCTCGCCGAGGCGCAGGTCGAGGAGTACCGGGCCCAGGGCCGTGCGCCGATCGTCCGTTTCCGCATGCCCGACGAGACGATCACCTTCACGGACCTGGTCCGCGGCGACCTGACGTTCACCCCGGAGAACGTGCCCGACTACGGCATCGTCCGCGCCAACGGCGCCCCGCTGTACACGCTGGTCAACCCGGTCGACGACGCGCTGATGGAGATCACCCACGTCCTGCGCGGCGAGGACCTGCTCTCCTCCACGCCGCGCCAGGTCGCCCTCTACAAGGCGCTGACCGAGCTGGGCATCGCGAAGTCCGCGCCCGCCTTCGGCCACCTGCCGTACGTCATGGGCGAGGGCAACAAGAAGCTCTCCAAGCGCGACCCGGAGTCGTCCCTCAACCTCTACCGCGAGCGCGGCTTCCTCCCCGAGGGCCTGCTCAACTACCTCTCGCTGCTGGGCTGGTCGCTCTCGGCCGACCAGGACATCTTCACGATGGACGAGATGGTCGCCGCCTTCGACGTCACGGACGTGAACCCCAACCCGGCGCGCTTCGACCTCAAGAAGTGCGAGGCGATCAACGCCGACCACATCCGTCTGCTCGACGTGAAGGACTTCACCGAGCGCTGCGCCCCCTGGCTGAAGGCCCCGGTCGCCCCCTGGGCGCCGGAGGACTTCGACGAGGCGAAGTGGCAGGCGATCGCCCCGCACGCGCAGACCCGGCTCAGGGTCCTCTCGGAGATCACCGACAACGTCGACTTCCTCTTCCTCCCCGAGCCGGTCTCCGACGAGGCGTCCTGGGCGAAGGCGATGAAGGAGGGCAGCGACGCGCTGCTCACGACGGCCCGCGAGAAGCTGGAGTCCGCCGACTGGACTTCCGCCGAGTCCCTGAAGGAGGCCGTCCTGGCGGCCGGCGAGGCCCACGGCCTCAAGCTCGGCAAGGCCCAGGCCCCCGTCCGCGTCGCCGTCACCGGCCGCACGGTAGGCCTCCCCCTCTTCGAGTCCCTGGAGATCCTGGGCAAGGAGAAGACCCTGGCCCGCATCGACGCGGCCCTGGCGAAGCTCGCGGCGTAACGCGGCGACACTCCCGAGGGGCGGCGCCCGGTGATCCGGG
>NZ_JBEPBI010000362.1:0-5716 GCF_040299045.1 Streptomyces sp. NPDC001027 | reverse complement strand
CACGCGCGACTGCGCGCGGTCGCTCGCCGGCTGAGCACGAGTGCGGCGACCGTGCTGCACGTCGCGTGGGCGCGGACCCTGGCGGCGGTCTCGGGCCGGGCCGACGTGGTGTTCGGCACCGTGTTGTTCGGCCGGATGAATTCCGGCGCCGGCGCCGACCGGGTCCCCGGCCCGTTCATCAACACGCTGCCGGTCCGGCTGCGCACCGGTGAGCTGGGCGCGCTCGAGGCGGTGACGGCGATGCGGGCCCAGCTGGCCGAGCTGCTGGAGCACGAGCACGCATCCCTCGCCCTGGCCCAGCGGACCAGCGGACTGGCGGGCGACACGCCGCTGTTCACCGCCGTGTTCAACTACCGGCACAACACAGGTGGATCCGGGTACGGCACGGGCGACGATCCGAGCCCCCGCTTCGAGGGCTTCACCATGCGGTTCGCGCGGGAGCGGACCAACTACCCGCTCGTGGTGGCCGTGGACGACGACGGTGAGTCGATCGAGCTGACGGTGGACGCGGTGGCCGCCATCGACGTACAGGCCGTCGCACGGCTGCTGTGCACCACAGCGGAGCACCTGGTCACCGCGCTGGAGACCGCACTCGACGGAGGAGCGGACGAGCCGCTGGCATCGGTGCGTGTGCTCGACGACGGGGAACTGCATCGGCTGCTCGACGAGTGGAACAGCACCGACCGGGACACCGCCGCGCCGGTGTCCGTGCCGGAGCTGTTCGCGGCCCAGGTGGCGCGCACTCCGGATGCGATCGCCGTCGTGTCCGGGGGTACGGGGCTGTCGTACGCCGAGCTGGACGCGCGGGTGAACCGGCTGGCCCGGTACCTGACGGGCCGGGGCATGGGCCCGGAGTCGGTGGTGGCGGTCGCCCTGGACCGCGGGGTCGACCTGGTGGTCGGGCTGCTCGCAGTGATGCGGGCCGGAAGCGCCTACCTGCCGGTGGACCCCGAGTACCCGGCGGAGCGGGTGGCGTACACCATCGGCGACGCCGGGGCCGCCCTGGTGCTGACGGCACGCGACCCGGGCGACCGGCTGGCGGGGCTGGGAGTCGCCGTGGTGGCCCTGGACGACCCAGCGACGATCCGGGAGCTGGCGCGGCTGGACGCGGAGGTGCCGTCCACGGGCAGGCGGGGCGTGTCGCTCCCGGAGCACTCGGCGTACCTCATCTACACCTCCGGCTCCACGGGCCGGCCCAAGGGTGTGGCGGTGTCGCACGGAGCGCTGGCGACCCACCTGAGCGGTGTGGCGGAGCGGGTGCCGCTGGCGGTGAGCGACCGGCTGGTGGCCGTGACCACGGTGTCGTTCGACATCGCGGCGCTGGAGCTGTTCCTGCCGCTGGTGTCGGGCGCGTCGGTGGTGGTGGCCTCCCGCGAGGTGGCGCGCGACCCGGCCGCCCTGACGGAACTGGTGGTCTCGTCCGGGGCGACGGTGCTGCAGGGTGTGCCGTCGCTGTGGCGGACGTTGCTGGAGGTGCGCGGATGGCCCACCGGGGTGAGGGCGTTGGTGGGCGGCGAGGCCTTGCCGCCGGAGCTGGCGCAGCGGTTCACCGACCTCGGTGTCGAGGCGGTGAACCTGTACGGGCCGACCGAGGTGACGGTGTGGGCGACCTCCGCCGAGGTGACCGACGGCCCGGTGTCGGTGGGGCGTCCGTTCGGGGAGGTGCGCGCGTACGTCCTGGACACCTGGATGCAGCCGGTGCCGGTCGGCGTGGCCGGCGAACTGTACCTGGCGGGTGCGCAGTTGGCGCGGGGCTACGCGAACCGTCCGGGCCTGACGGCCGAACGGTTCGTGGCCTCGCCGTACGGGCCGGGGGTGCGGATGTACCGCACGGGGGACCTGGCGAGGTGGACGCCGGAAGGGCGGCTGGAGTGCCTGGGCCGTGCCGACGACCAGGTGAAGGTCCGCGGGTTCCGGATCGAGCCGGGTGAGATCGAGGCCGTGCTGGCCGGCCAGGACTCGGTGACACAGGCCGTCGTGGTGGTCCGTGAGGACCGGCCCGGCGACCAGCGGCTGGTGGCCTACGTGGTGCCCACCGGGGATGCGGGGGAGAAGGCCGAGGAGCTCGCGCATGCGCTTCGGCAGGCGGCCCAGGACCAGCTTCCCGCGTACATGGTCCCGTCGGCGGTCGTGGTGCTCGACGCCCTTCCGCTGACCGCCAACGGGAAGCTGAACCGGAAGGCACTGCCCGCCCCGGAGTACACCGCGGGTGCGGGACGGGCACCGGCGAACCGCCAGGAGGAGCTCTTGTGCCGGGCGTTCGCCGAGGTGCTGGGGCTGGAGAGCGTGGGCGTGGACGACGACTTCTTCGCGCTCGGCGGCCACTCCCTGCTCGCCACCCGGCTGATCAGCCAGATCAGGGCCCTGTTGCACGTCGACGTCTCGCTGCGAGCGCTCTACAGGACGCCGACGGTGGCCGGACTCGCCCAGCGGCTTGGAACCCAGAAGACAGCCAGGCCAGCTCTGCGGCCGATGCGTACCAACGAGGAGCACTGATGATCCCTCTGTCCTATGCCCAGCGTCGGCTCTGGTTCATCGGCCAGCTGGACGGCCGCAGCCCGGCCTACAACATCCCGATCGTGCGGCGGCTGTCGGGCGAGCTGGACCCTTCGGTGATGAACGCGGCGCTGCGCGAGGTGATCGGCCGGCACGAGGTGCTGCGCACGGTGTTCCCGACCAAGGACGGCGAGCCCTACCAGCGCATCCGCAGGATCGACGAGCTGGACTGGGAGCTGGCGGTCTCCCAAGTGGCGCCGGAGGAGCTGGACGGAGCCGTGTCCGGGGCCGCGCGTCACCTGTTCGACCTGGCGTCGGAGGTGCCCATCCGGGCCTGGCTCTTCTCCACCGCACCCGACGAGCACGTCCTGGCGGTGGTGGTGCACCACATCGCGGGTGACGGTTGGTCGATGGGTCCGCTGGCCCGGGACGTCTCGGTGGCGTACACGGCGCGGTGCGCGGGCCGGGCTCCGGGGTGGGAGCCGCTGCCGGTGCAGTACGCGGACTACACGCTGTGGCAGCGTGAGCTCCTGGGTGACGAGAACGACCCTGAGAGCCTGATCTCCCGTCAGATCGGTTACTGGCGGGAGGCTCTGGCAGATGCGCCGGAGGAACTGGCGCTGCCCGTGGACCGTCCGCGTCCGGCGGTGGCCTCCCACCGAGGTCTCACCGCTGAGGTGGCCGTCCCCGCCGAGGTGCATGCGCGGCTCGCCGAGCTGGCCCGGGCGGAGGGCGTCAGCCTCTTCATGGTGCTGCAGTCGGCGCTGGCGGTGCTGCTGTCGCGGCTGGGTGCGGGCACGGACGTGCCGATCGGTACCGTCGTCGCCGGCCGTACCGATGTGGCGCTGGACGATCTGGTCGGGTTCTTCGTGAACACGCTGGTGATCCGGGCGGATCTGTCGGGGGACCCGACGTTCCGTGAGGTGCTCGACCGGATGCGGGAGACGAGTCTGTCGGCGTTCGATCACCAGGAGGTGCCGTTCGAGAAGCTGGTGGAGGAACTGGCGCCGACGCGGTCGAGGGGGCGCCATCCGCTGTTCCAGACGGTTCTGACGCTGCAGAACATCGCGGAGGCGGCACTCGACCTGCCGGGGCTGGAGGCGAGCGGGCTGTCGGCGGGGGCACCGCCGGTGCGGTTCGATCTGGACCTGGTGCTGGGTGAGACGTTCGATGTGCAGGGTGCGCCGGCGGGTGTGCACGGGACGGTGGCCGGTGCGGCGGACCTGTTCGAGCCGGAGTCGGTCGAGCGGATCGCGGTGCACTTCCTGCGCGTGCTGGCCGCGGTGGCCGCTGACCCACAGATACGGCTGAGCGGCGTCGAGCTGCTCGACGCCGCTGAGCGTCGCCGGGTGCTGGTGGAGTGGAACGACACGGCGGTGGCGGTCGAGCCGACGACGCTGCCGGAGCTGTTCGAGGCGCAGGTGGCACGGACGCCGGACGCGGTGGCGGTGGTCGCCGACGGCGTGGAGCTGTCGTTCGCCGACCTGGATGCGCGGGCGAACCGGCTGGCCCGGTTGCTGACCGGGCGGGGTGTGGGCCCGGAGTCGGTGGTCGCGGTGGCGTTGGAGCGCGGGACCGACATGCTGGTCTCGCTGCTGGCGGTGATGAAGGCGGGCGGTGCGTATCTGCCGGTGGATCCGGCGTACTCCGTCGACCGAATCGAGATCGCGCTGGCGGACGCCGCACCGGTGGCGGTGGTGACCTCGCGGACCGTGGCCGGCACGATGCCGTCCGGCCTGCCGGCGGTCGTGCTGGACGAACCCGCGGTGGTTGCGGAGCTGGCGGGCCTTGCGGATACCTCACCGGGTGTGGACGTGTTGCCTGAGCACCCGGCATACGTCATCTTCACGTCGGGTTCGACGGGCCGTCCGAAGGGCGTGGCGGTCACGCACGGAGGCCTGGCGAACTACGTGTCGTCGGTGCCGGGCCGGGTGGGCTTCGATGCGCCCGGCGTCCGCTACGCGCTTCTTCAGGCGCAGGTCACGGACTTGGGCAACACGGTGGTGTTCGCGAGTCTGACGACGGGCGGCGTGCTGCACGTGATCGACGAGGGCCTGGTCACGGACCCGGCGGCGGTGTCGGCCCATCTGGCGGAGCACAAGATCGACTGCGTGAAGATCGTCCCCTCGCACCTGGCAGCGCTGTCCTCGGTGGTGGGCGTCGAAGGCGTGCTGCCGACGCGCTCTCTGGTCCTCGGTGGTGAGGCGGCCTCGCCCGCGCTGGTGCGCGAGCTGGTCGAGCACGCGGGTGATCGTGGGGTGTTCAACCACTACGGCCCGACCGAGACCACGATCGGCGTGGCTACGACCCGCTTCGAGGCGGACGGCAATCTGGTACCGGTGGGCACGCCGGTGGCGAACACCCGCTTCTACGTCCTCGACGATGCGCTCCGGCCCGTGCCGCAGGGTGCCGCGGGTGAGCTGTATGTGGCCGGGGCGCAGCTGGCGCGTGGCTATGTCCGGCGCCCCGGGTTGACGGCTGAGCGGTTCGTGGCGAATCCGTTCGAGCCGGGTGCGCGGATGTATCGCACGGGCGACCGGGCCCGGTGGACGGCGGATGGCAAGGTAGTGTTCCTGGGCCGTGCGGACGACCAGGTGAAGGTCCGCGGTTTCCGTGTCGAGCCCGCTGAGGTGCAGGCCGTGATCGCCGGGCACCCGCTGGTCGCGCAGACGGTGGTGGCGGCCCGGGAGGACGTCCCGGGTGACGTGCGTCTGGTCGCCTATGTCGTCCCCGTGGGCGAGGCGGGTGCGGCCGAGGCCCTGCCGAACGCGGTCCGGGAGTTCACCGCCCGACGTCTGCCGGAGCACATGGTGCCGTCGGCCGTCGTGGTGCTGGACGCGCTGCCGCTGACCGGCAACGGCAAGCTGGACCGCAAGGCCCTGCCCGCCCCCGTGTATGCGACCGGTGCCGGCCGCGGCCCGGTCAATGCGCGTGAGGAGATCCTCTGTGCGGCCTTCGCGGAGGTCCTGGGGCTGGAGAACGTCGGTGTGGACGACGACTTCTTCCGGCTCGGCGGTCATTCGCTGTTGGCGGTGCAGTTGGTCGAGGTGTTGCGCAAGCAGGGTGTGTCGGTGTCGGTGCGGGCGCTGTTCGACAGCCCGACCCCGGCCGGCCTGGCGGCGTCGGCGGGTGCGGACGAGGTTGTCGTTCCGGCGAATCTGATCCCCGCGGACGCGACGGAGATCACGCCGGAGATGCTGCCGCTGGTCGATCTGACCGC
>NZ_JBEPBI010000361.1:0-5760 GCF_040299045.1 Streptomyces sp. NPDC001027 | reverse complement strand
CGGATGCGGGGGCGTGACGTCCCTGACGTCGCGTCGGGCCCCCCGGCCCGTCACCTCAGTTCAGGGTCCACTTCTGGTTGTCGGCGCCGCCGCACGTCCACAGCACGATCGGGGTGCGGTTGGCCGTGGCCGCTCCGTACGCGTCGAGGCACAGACCCGCGTTGACGTTGGTGATCGTGCCGTCGGCGTTGACGTTCCACTTCTGGTTGTTCTGGCCGGTGCAGTCCCAGATCACGACCTTGGTGCCGTTGGCGGTGCCGTGGTCGTAGGCGTCCAGGCACTTGTTGCCGTACACCACGAGTTCCTTGCGGGAGGTGTACGTCCAGGCCTGGTTGGAGCCGCCGTTGCAGTCCCAGAGCTCCGCCTGCGTCCCGTTGGCGATGGTGCTGTCGAACATGTCGAGGCAGCGGCCGGACTGCTTGCCGACGACGAGGCTGCCGTTCGCGCCGGGCAGGGGCCTGACGGTGATGTCGGCGAGGGTCGGGGCGCCGGTGAAGGCGAGCGTGTTGGCGGAGCCCTTCGACAGGGCGACCTGGAGGGTGATCGTGCCCTGCGTGGAACCCGTCGGCGGGAAGGAGACGGTCGTCGGGGTCTGCCCGTTGACCTTGAGGGTCGCGGTGCGGGCGGTCGCGGCGGTGTTGGTGTAGGCGACGTCGACGACCTTCAGGCCGGTGTCGCCGGCGGTCACGCCGGAGAAGCTCGACGTGCCGGTGTACGCCGTGCCCGCCGCCTCGGCGCCGCCGCTGACGGTGACCATGACCGAGCCGCCCGCCGGGACGTTCGCCGTGTAGCCGGTGGCGAAGGCGCCGAGGTCGGCGCGCGCCCACGGGTCGCGCACGGTCGCGGACGCGCCGGTCAGGCCGAGGTCGGCCCAGCGGGCGGTGATGTTCGCGGCGGCGGAGGTCCGGTTGAGCAGGACGACGGCGCGCCTGCCGCTGCCCGCGAGGACCTTGCCGTACACCTGCAGCCCTGTGCTGTCCTCGGCGACCTTGACGCCCTGCAGGCCTCGCGCGTCCTGGTCGACGGCGACGACCTCCGGGTTCTTGAGGATGTTCGCCGTCTCCGTCGTCATCGTGGCCAGGTTGTTGCCGGCGAGGAGCGGCGCGCCGGAGACGGCCCACAGGTTCATGTGAGTGCGGTTCTGGGCGGCGGTGAAGCCGTCCATGCCGACCATCAGCATGTCCGCGTCGTTGTAGTAGCCGGTGTGCTGGGCCGTGGGATGCACGTTGCGGTCGTAGTTGGTCAGCAGGTTGGTCATGGACGGCTTGTTGCCGAACAGGATGATGTCGTCGTTGGTCCGCCACATCGCGCCCTGGCCCGGCGCCCAGTTCCACGGGTTCTGCCGGCCCCAGTTGCACAGGGACAGGGTCATCGGCCGGCCGGTCGTCGCCGTGGCCTTCGCGATGGCGTCGCTGATGGCCTGGTACGTCGTCTTCGCGTCGAGGCCCTCCTTGTCGCCGCCGCACCAGTCGACCTTCACGAAGTCGAAGCCCCACGTGGAGAACTGGAGCATGTCCTGGTCGTAGTGGCCCTCGCTGCCGCTGCCCGGGGCGGCGGGGCGGCCGGTCGGGAAGTAGTAGCCGCAGCCGTCCCGGCCGGCGTCGGTGTAGATGCCGGCCTTGAGGCCCTTGCCGTGGATGTAGTCGGCGATGGCCTTCATGCCGCCGGGCCACTCCGACTCGTCCACGGTGATGTTGCCCGCGCTGTCACGGGTGCCCTGCCACCAGCCCTCGTCGATGTTGATGTACCGGTATCCGGCCGCCGGCAGGCCCGCGGCGACGAACGCGTCGACCTGCTGCTTGATGACGTTGTAGTCGATCTTGGCCGCGAAGCTGTTCCAGGAGGCCCAGCCCATCGGGGCGGCCGGCACGGCGATCTGGCGCGAGGTCGCGGCCCGGGCCGTGCCGGGCTGGACGAACACCAGGGCGGCGGCGACCGTCAGCAGCAGGGCGAGCACCCGTGCGGCGGCGGATCTCCCATGCCGGACGAGGGGCGCGGGGAGTGGGGGAAACATACGGGCGGCTCCAGCTTCGGGGTCAGCGCACTTCGATATATCGAACGAGATTCGGCGAACCGAACGTGATGCGCCGAAAAACTAGAGCCGCCGACAGGTGAAGTCAACGCTTGCGACAGAAGAATTGTGACCGTTCCCAAAGTCCAACAGGCCGTCTGCGCGGCGTTCTTCACCCGGGGCCCGCCCGCCGCCATACTGTCGGGCGTGCGAGTGGCGATCATGACGGCGGGTTCCCGGGGCGATGTGGCCCCCTTCACGGGTGTGGGTCAGGCGCTCGCGCGGGCCGGACACCAGGTCACCCTGGTCACCCATGCGCGCTTCGCGCCGCTGGTGGCGGGCTCGGACGTCGGCTTCCACGCGCTGCCGTTGGACCCGCGGGCCGAGCTGGAGTCCGAGCGGGGCCGCGGGCTGCACCGCAGCGCCACCGGGCCGGGCAAGCTGCTGCGGGTGACCCGGATGGCGCGGACGCTGGCCGGGCGGATCGCTGACGATCTGCTGGCCGCCGCCCGCGAGGCCGACGCGCTGCTGCTCTCGGCCTCGGTCGCGCCCCTCGGCCACACGATCGCCGAGGGACTGTCCCTGCCGAGCCTCGGGCTCTACCTCCAACCCGTCGCCCCCACCCGCGAGTTCGCCCCGCCGATGCTGGGCGGCGGCTCCTTCGGAGCGGCCGGCAACCGGCTCGCCGGGCACGGCGTCGAGGCGGCCGTCGAGCAGATCTTCACCCCGGTGCTGCCCGTGGTGCGCGCCCGGCTGGGGCTGCCCGCCGTCCGCCGCGGAGTCCTCGCTCCTCGCAGGCGGCGGCACGGCTGGCCGGTCCTGCACGGCTTCAGCCCGCTGGTGGTGCCGCGGCCCCGGGACTGGCGCGCGGAGCTGGACGTGGCCGGCTACTGGTGGCCGCACGACCGCGACGCCCGACTGCCGGCCCGGCTGCGGGAGTTCCTGGACGAGGGGCCGCCGCCGGTGTTCGTCGGGCTGGGCAGCGCGACGGTGCCCGATCCCCGGCGGCTCGGCGCCGAGATCGTCGCGGCGCTGCGGCGGGCGGGGCTGCGCGGGGTGATCCAGCGCGGCTGGGCGGGCCTGACGGCCGACGGCGACGACATGGTGACGGTCGACGAGGCGCCGCACTCGACTCTCTTCCCCGAGATGGCCGCGGTGGTCCATCACTGCGGTGCGGGCACGACGGCGGCAGGCGTACGGGCGGGCGTGCCGGCCGTGCCGGTGCCGATCCAGTTCGACGGGGGGTTCTGGGGCGAGCGGCTCGTCGCGCTGGGGGTGGCCCCGGGCACGGTCCCCCTGCGCCGACTGACCGCCGACGCGCTGACGGCGGCTCTCGTGCGGGTCACCCGCGAACCCGGATACGCCCGCCGGGCGGCGCTGCTCGGGGCGCGGGTGCGCGGTGAGGACGGCGTGGGGCGGGTGGTGGAGGCGGTCGCGCGCCTGGGCTGAAGACGCCGGCCGGATCGGGTGCGCTCGCCGGCCGGATCGGGTGCGCTCGCCTGCCGCTCCGCCTACCGCTCGTCCCTCGGGCCGCCCCCGGGCTCCCATTCCGCAGGCCGCAGCATGGCCAGCAGTTGGCGGACCAGCTCGTCGACCACCTCGTCCAGGGTCGCGTCCACCCAGCCCGCGCTCCAGTCGTGCAGAAGGCCGTTGACGCTGCCGATGAAGGCCGTGGCCGCGAGACGGTAGTCGCGCGGGGCCCCCTCGCCGCGGGCGGCGGCCGCGGTCGCCTCGGCGCAGATCAGGTCGATCCAGCGGGCCCGGCGGGCCAGTCGCTGCTCGTCCAGCCGGGGGCTGACGCCGACGATCTCGACGAAGGTGATCCGGATGCGGCAGGGGTCGGAGGTGACGTTGGCGGCGTAGGCGCGGAAGATCGCGGTGGCGCGTTCGGCGAGCGACTTGCCCTCGGCGGCGACGGCGGCGGCCATGACCGCCTCCTCGGCCCAGGCGTTCACCTGGAGGTGCAGCTCCGCCAGGACGTCCTCGAGGGTGCGGAACTCCTCGTAGAACTGGCGGGTCGACAGACCGGCCGCCTCGCTGAGCGAGGCGACGGTGGTGCCCCGGTAGCCGGGCGCGCCCCCGAACGACCGCAGCGCCGCGTCCAGGAACCTGCCGCGTCGCTCGGCCTGCCGCTGCTCGGCGGACTTGCCGCCGTAGCGGCCGGTCGGCGCCTTGAGTCTGCCCGTCATGATCCTCCCTCGTCGCTCGGTGTCGCTCCACCGTCAATTTTGTCGTGTACGAGTCTTGTGGCGAAGGGCACCCCTTCCTTACTTTCCAGTAAGAACATTCTGAACGGGCCCGTGTTCAGATTTCGGCGGGGTCTCCCCCGCCTTCACACCCCTGCCCCTGACCTTCCGCCCCCCCAGAGGAGAGAGCAGTCATGGCTGCCTTCAGATCCAGGCACCTTTGCTCCATCGCCGCCGCCGTCGCCCTCACCGTCACCGCTCCCGCTGCCTTCGCGGCCGCCGCCCCGGCGGCCTCGGACTCCTCCACAGCCGCCGCGCTGCGCGAGGTGCTCTTCGTGGGCAACAACTGGGAGGGCACCGCGGACGTCATCAAGTCCAGCGGCGACTTCGCGAAGATCGGCCGGATCAACGTGATCCCCGACAAGGACGCCCGGATGAAGGAGATCAACGGCGACCTGATCAAGTGGATCTACTTCATGGCCATCCGCAACGGCGTCGGCGAGGGGCACGACCAGTTCGTCGACGACATGTACACCACGCCGGACGGCGCGTCCGTGGTGGTCTCCCGGCCGAGCTTCGCCGACGTCGTCTCCATCGACCTGGCCACCGGGAAGATCAACTGGCGGTTCCCGGTGTCGGGTTACCGCTCCGACCACATGGCCGTCTCCCCCGACGGCAAGCGGGTCGCGGTCTCCGCGTCGATCTCGAACACCGTGCACGTGCTGGACATCGTCACCGGCAAGCAGGTGGGCTCGTTCAAGACCGGCGACAAGCCGCACGAGAACATCTTCACCAAGGACGGCAAGTACATCTACAACATGGCGATCGGTGACGTGAACACGTCCCAGGACGCGCCGTGGCAGGACTTCACGAAGGGCGACCGGCGCATCACCGTCGTCGACGCCAACACCTACCAGCAGGTCAAGATCATCGACATGCGGCAGCGGCTGGACGCGATCGGTCTCAAGGACTTCTCGGACGCCGTGCGCCCCGCGGTGTTCTCCCCGGACGAGTCCAAGCTGTACTTCCAGGTCTCGTTCTTCAACGGCTTCTTCGAGTACGACCTCGCCACGGACAAGATCACCCGGACGAAGACCCTGCCGAAGAACCCCGCGACCAGCGACGACCGCACCACCTACGTCAACGACTCGCGCCACCACGGCCTGTCGATGAGTCCGGACGGCAGCAAGCTGTGCGTGGCGGGCACGATGGACGACTACGCGACGGTCGTCAACCGCGCGACCCTCGAGGAGGGCCCGCTGGTCACCGCCTCGAAGCCCTACTGGGCCACGGTCAGCGGCGACGGCAAGGACTGCGTCATCTCCGAGAGCGGCGCCGACCAGGTGACCGCGATCGACTTCGCCACCGGGCAGAAGGTCGTGTCGGTTCCCGTGGGCGACCATCCGCAGCGGGTCCGGCTCGGCCATGTGGCGGCGGGCTGGACCGGCGCCGGCAGCTGACGGCGGCCCCACGACGAAGGGGTGGGTGGCGGTGACCGCCCCCCACCCCATACTAGTCGCGGTGCGCGCACCCCGCCGTCTGGAGATGGGAAATGGGTCGTGT